>CAWVWF010000001.1:0-78726 GCA_963933885.1 uncultured Flavobacteriales bacterium
CGTACTTCTTGATTTGAGCGAAGCGGTAATCTAGAAGGTAAACTATCCGATTTATTCAATTGTATTAATTACGGGAATCATTTGTTCGTTTCACTCGGTAGTAATCGGTGTTCAACTACGCTACAATTTAACTCCGATTATAAATCGGATAGTTTACCTTTTAGATTGAAAATCAAAAAGTACGCAGTAAAACAATTACTTAAAACTCGGATTTATTTTTACTAAACGATAAATCAACTCAAATTTCTTATCGAATTCTTTACTATTTTTCTTGATGTATTTCTTGAATTTTTTAGAGGAACTAAACTTGTCTTTAAACTGCTCTCTATTGATGGTATAGCCAAATAAAGTATCTCCTTTTATCTCATACTTAAAGAAGTAATATAGCACTCTACCTTTTTTATCTAGCGGTCTAATATTTATATAATCTTGTCCATTAATTGTGGTTGAATGAGCTACGTGATTATCAAGTTGATTTAACCTTTCGCCGTCTTTTGTAAAATCCACAGCACTAAATATGTAATTATGCTCATCTAAAGCACTCACTTTAATAGCCATTTCTAATTTACCTTCTTCATTGAAGTTAGCCCATGCTCCTAAAACGTTTGAATCAATTTGAGAATGATTACTTTTAGAAATCGGAACTCCAGATGTGTAAAATTCACAGCTTATTGTTGACATTGCAATCGATACGAGAATGAAAAATTTAAATAAATTCATATTTGCGTTTTTAAGGTTCGTAAACTAATCGTTTTTACCACAACTTTTAGAGTTTGATAAAGGTTATGAAATCAGAAAATAAAGTTGGGTGAATCTAATACGTATTAACACATATCATTATTTTAAATGATACATTAAATGTTAAGATTTATCAAACTGTTTTGATATCATAACTAATATCAAAATTTACCGAATTGGCAATAAAACAAAGCTTACCAGCTTGAGTATGTAATGCAGAAGCTTGATCTGATTGTGACGAATCCACTAATACAACTTGAGGCTTTAAGACTACAGACTCAAAGCGTCCAGTTCCATTCTCATCAACTTTTAATATTCCTACAGCATTATCCTGATATGAAGTGATTTTTATTCCTTCTTTCCTACATAAATACAAGTAAGACATCATGTGACAAGCAGACAAGGCAGATAACAAGAGATCTTCTGGATTATATAAAGTTGGGTCTCCAAAAAACGGTTTGTCAGCAGAGCCTTTTAATGTAGCTTTTCCATCAATACTAATTTCATAAAAACGGTCCTCTCGGTGATGCGTTCCATTTTCATCACCTAACCATTTCAATTCTAAAGTATAATCGTACTTGTTGCTCATTCGATTCAAATGTACTCAATTCCTTATTCTGAACCCAATAGGATAATCCATAGTTTTTCGTGCTTTTTAATTTGAGTGAAAAGTACAATTGTAAGATTAAGGTATAAATAAACCTCATTTGGTTTTCGTCTTTACTTCAATTTCTGAATACCAGATTTAATTTATTCTTTAATTATTATCTTGAAATATTCCTCTACTTTTTATGAACGATAGCTGTTTTTAAACCATTTGAAGTTTGAATTTGGATAACATATGTTCCATAAGTTGTTTGAGATCCAAAGTTGATTTCTAGCTGATTATTTACAATTATTACCTCAATTTCTTGTGCTTTTCCAATCATATCAAATGCTTTAACGGTTACATCTTTATCAGTAGGGTCTAAAGTCATATTGATTGTATTATCAAATGGGTTTGGCCAAGCCTTTAGTATATTATAAGAATTTACTTCTTGGACTGCTACATATTCTGCTCCTCCACATAGCAAAACATTCGATGTTGTATCAACACAGTAATCAAGATGTATTATTTCAGTATTTGCGAGAACAATATCAACCGTATGTAAGGTATCTTTTCCAATTCCAGGATAATCAACTACAACTTGATATTGACCAGATGGTAAATAATCGAAGACATAGTCTCCATTAAAATCCGTCTCCGTCATCATTACAGTTTTAGAAGGTGGAATTCTATCCAATATCACATCTAATCCAGCAATAGGATCTGTTCCTTTATTCGTTCCATCATATAGTATTGTCCCAGACAAACGTCCTAATGGAGTTCCAGTCATAGCTATAGTAGTATCTATTTCAATATCTACTCTTAATTCATTACAGATATCTTTTCCTAACTGGAATGAAACTTCCCATTCTTTAAGTCCACCAGCATAAGTTGGTAACCATGTTGAATAAGTCGTTCTATTTGGAACAACCTTAATAAAGTAATCGATGTTGCTTAAGTTTTCAAATTTGAATTCCCCATTGTTATCTATTGTTAAAGTATCTACTCCAATCGTATCAAGAATTTGAGAACCTGATACATCTGCGAAAAGGTAAACTAATCCATCTTTACAAGAATCATTTAAAACAGTAGCAACTCCTCCTACAGTAGTAACATTTGAATAATCATATTTTTTTTCATTCGCTCCCATCATACAGACGGCATCTCTTGTTACTCCATTAATATCAACATCAAATGGAGTTCCCAGGTTAGTACAAGATTTCATTAATATTTTAGTTTCACATTCTAGTTTTAAGCTAGATAAACTTTCAAATACTGGTAATACACCTATTGTATTCGTTGAATAATTATTTTGCCATTCGGTTAAGTCCTTGAAAACTGCAGCAATTCCAGTTGTAGTTACAACTGCAACATAAGATCCATTGTGTCCAAAGTTATTGTTGTTAAAACTTACAACCCCAGTAATATCTAATAGTTGTACTAATTCTCCACCATTATCATTAGAAAAGATATTGTTTTGAATGTTTACCATGCTAACATCATCAAGACTAAAGGCATTACTTAAATTAGTAACATGCTCACATCGAACCGTATTGTGATAAACTTGGTAATTTTGCCCTCCACTTAAAGAAACTCCATCTAAAAATGGCTTTGAAACAACATTGTTATATATTTTCATTTCACCTGAAGCAGCAATAGTATTATGAGAAAGCACTGAAATTCCGATTTTTTTAGGATCTAATATTATGTTATTACTTATTACAGATTCATTATCTGAATCCACTACATATATCCCTGTATAACTGGGATCTGTAATTAAGTTGTCGTGTATTTTTAATGATGAATACCTAGTCAGCGCTATCGAATGCCAGCTTTGCAGATTTAAAGTATTACTTTCTATTATTATCTTATCTGATTTGTTTTGCACAAAATTATTAAGGTATACAGCGCAACTTCCATTGGTAAACACATTGTTTCTAATTATTATTGAATCTAATATTGAATTCGAGTTTCCTAGAATAATTGCCATATCAGGAGATAGAAATGGAGTTACAGGTGCAGTAAATTCACAGTTTTCAATAGTAACATCAGACGATGTTGCGTCTAAAGATATAGATGTCCCATAACTTGCATGTGTAGTTGTAAAAGATATATTCTTAAACTTAAAATGAGAACCATTTTTTATACTAAACGCATAATTTGTTACTACGGTACCACTTACTGAAAATTTAGTGGCTAAAGTTCCTTCACCTTGGAAAGTGATTGTATTAACTTCAGATGCACCGTCGATCATTCCCAATTGTACTTTTTCGTTCCATACTATACTTTGATCTAGCTGGAAAACAACTGGTCCTAAAATTCCATTTATTAAACCTAATTTCACAGCAGCTAAACTTGTATATGTTCCTGATGGTCCAACAGTATATGTCCCTGGATTTAACCCTGCCGCGTGTGTCAATATAGATGTAGACAGGGCAATAAGTAGGAGTGATAATTTTTTCATAATAAAGGTCTTGAATTCCTAAAAGTCTACTACGGTTTTTCCCGCAAAAAAGTTATAAGAAATACTGAACTATTTATTAGCTTGAATTATGATTTATTCATAAAGGAAATATTTCTTTAGAAGACCTTATTTTTCTATCATATCATAAATCGTTTCCAAATCAAAAGTTAAACTCAATCGGTTTTTCCAAATCGAATTAAAGTCCTTCACAAAATGGAAATTGTAAGAGTAGCTAAGTTCAGTAAAGTATAAATTGAAGCCTATTTTTGGTCCTAGCGTAAATAATGATCCTTCATCAGTGTTCCAATATTGAGTGGCAAGTCCAAACATTAAAATATAATAAGCTGAAGATTCAAATCTAACATTGAATTTATTATTACTTGCACCGTTTATATCTGTTGAAAGTTTAAATTCTGCTCCTAATGGCGGACAACCGGGACAATCTGCTAAATATCGATATCGAAGCCCCGTATTGAATTGCCAATTTTGTTGATAGTTTATGCCTACATATGGAGCTAATGTCCATTCATCTAATTCCAAAGAGGCCTCGCTATTGAAGGAAAGAGAAATCAAAAATATGAACAATAGGTTTTTCAAGATCTTGGGATTTATTCTTGAATACTAAAGTAAAGCTTTTCTTCAAAAGTTCGTTTCAAGCTCTTCGTACTTCTTGATTTGAGTGAAACGGTAATCTAGAAAGTAAAAGATCCGATTTTCAATCGGTATTATACATAAAACAAAAAGTACAATGATAATTAGCCATTTTCTTAAACATCTTGCGATTAGGATTAAAAAGGTTATTTTTGCACTCGGAATATCAAACTATTATAACCTGTTTATTGCATGAAAAAAGTACTTAACTTATTTGATTTAACTCAAAAGGTAAATATCAAAACAGAAGTTTTAGCAGGTTTAACGGTTGCTATGACTATGATTCCTGAATCATTATCATTTGCAATTCTAGCTGGTTTCCCTCCGTTGATGGGATTATACGCTGCTTTCATTGCAGGTTTAGTTACCGCTGTTTTTGGAGGAAGACCAGGGATGATTTCGGGTGGAGCTGGTGCAACAGTAATTGTTTTGATGGCTTTAATGAAATCAAATGGGATTGAATATGTTCTTGCGGCAGTTGCTTTAGCAGGAGTAGTTCAAATTTTGATAGGAGCATTTAAGCTGGGTAAATTTATTCGTTTGGTTCCGCATCCAGTAATGTTTGGATTTGTAAATGGTTTAGCCATTATTATATTCATGTCTCAAATGGATCAATTTCAAATAGATGTTAATGGTAACATGGAATGGCTTACTGGAACACCAATGTTAATTATGGGTGGTTTAGTTGCTTTAACTATTGCAATTGTTGTGTTATTACCTAAACTTACTAAGGCGGTCCCATCTTCACTAGTAGCGATAATAGTAGTTTTCTTACTTGTATATTTCTTTAATATAGATACAAAAACAGTAAAAGATATTGCATCAATAAGTGGAGGTTTTCCTCCGTTTCATATTCCTCAAATCGCTTTAACTTGGGAAACTTTTGAGATAATTGCTCCACCTGCTATGATTATGGCAGCGGTAGGATTAACAGAAGGTTTACTTACTTTAAACTTAGTTGACGAGATTACTGAAACGAAAGGAGATGGAAACAGAGAGTGTATTGCTCAAGGAAGTTCTAACATACTTAACGGGTTTTTCTTCGGAATGGGAGGTTGTCCTATGATTGCTCAAACACTGGTTAATTTATCAGCTGGATCAAGGGCACGTTTATCAGGTATAGTTGCATCATTAACGATTTTATTGATTGTATTGGTTGGTGCTCCAGTAATTGAATTGGTTCCAATGGCAGCATTGGTTGGGGTTATGGTTATGGTTGCATTCGGAACATTTGAATGGGCTACACTTAGAATATTCAACAAGATGCCTATTAGCGATGTTTTATTAGTAATAATCGTTGCAGCAATAACAGTTATCCTTCATAATTTAGCCTTTGCTGTATTGATTGGAGTTATAATTTCTGCATTGTTTTTCGCTTGGGAAAGTGCTAAAAGAATTAGAGCTAAGAAATACATTGATGAGAATGGAGTTAAGCATTATGAGATCTACGGTCCACTGTTTTTCGCTTCTACAACTACGTTTACAGAGAAGTTTGATGTTTCAAATGATCCTAATGAAATAATTATAGACTTTAAAGAAAGTCGTGTTTCTGATATGTCGGCGATTGAAGCTTTAAACGTTGTAACTAGCCGTTATCATAAGGCGGGAAAGAAGGTTCACTTAAGACACTTAAGTAACGATTGTATTGCGTTATTAAAGAACGCTGAAGCGATTATTGATGTTAACATCATGGAAGATCCAACTTACAAGTTACCTGTAGATCAGGCTTAATTTTAGATCATGAAAAAATTTGCCTTAATAATATTTACATTATTCTTTAGTCTACAATCTTTCGCAGGTGCTAAAAACCTACGTTTAATACCAAAAATGGCTGTTGCTTTATACTTAGGTATTGAAAACCAAGTACAGCTGATTGGTGATAAAATAGACTTGAAAGATGTTGTCTTAGATTGTAACGACCTGGTTATTTCTGAAGCAAAAGGTAATGCTCAATTTATAGTTTTGTGCAAGGACAAAGAAAGAACAGAAGTAAAAATTACAATTAGAAGTAAGGCGGGAAAGAAGCTTGGTAAGCTAAAAGTTATATTCATTCCAATACCCAATCCCCAGGCAACTGTATTAGGCTTAAAGAGTGGTGAAATCACTAAAAAACAATGTGATAAAGCCAAAAAACTAAAGATTGAAATGGTTGATTTCCCTTTCGATATTAAAGTTGAATTGGTGAGGTTCACAATGAAAATGTTTGTTGGAGGTGACATTATTGAGTTTCGTAACAAAGGCGAAAAGTTTAATGGTGCAATGACTAAATGGTTAGGTAAAGTTAAGCGTGGTGCAACAATAACTTTTGATAACATTGAAGTTGAAATGCCAAACGGCGAGAAAAGAACAATCGCTCCATTAGTATTTAATTTAGTCGAATAGTACCAAGAAATTAACTCCTCAATTAATCACCTTATCAACCTAAACGGGCACTCTACTTTAAGAATAGGGCAGTCTGTCAATTTCATATTTTAAACAGAGTGAATTTAGATACTTTTACCAAAAAAAAGCATGTCTAAGATTCTTACAATTTTCTTTTCAGCAATATCTCTTTTCAGTTTCGCTCAATGTCCTTCTGGAAATGTAGTACTTAACAACCAAGCCGAATTAGACGCTTTTGCAATTTCACATGCTGGCTGTACTAGTTTTACTGGAAATCTTGAAATAAAAGACACGCAATTAAAAGATATAACAGACCTATCGGCATTAACTAATTTAGATACGATTTGGGGGGATTTAATCTTTACTTATCTCCGTCAACCTATCGATTTGAATGCATTATCAAATCTGAAATATGTTTCGGGTGCTTTATCAATTACAGAATGTGATAGTTTACCTTCTCTTGAAGGATTAAACAATTTAACAGAAATTGGTGGAGAGTTTACAATTTACAGATGTGATTCTCTTGAAAGCTTAGCTGGTTTAGATAATCTGACGACTATTGGATCAACAAGAATATTTGATTCAAAAAAATTAAGTGTTTTAAGTGGAGTTCCTAATCTAACAAGATGTTTAGGTGATTTCAAACTAGAGAATTCAAGAGTCACTGATCTAACAGGACTGGAAGCTCTTGAGACAATTGGAGGAGGATTAACTCTAAATTACAATTACCTATTAACTAGTTTTAATGGTCTTACCAATTTAGATTCAATACTTGGAAGGTTTTACATTACAAAGAATAACAAATTAACAACTACCCAAGGTGTTGTTGCTCTGCGATCAATTGGATCGTTAGAGATTTTGAGGAATGATAAATTGGCAATGATCGACTTTCCTACTTTATCATATGTAAAAAGTTCAATTACAGTAGAAGACAGTGATTCAATAAAAAATTTCCTTCCTGGAATGCCAAGCTTAATAGAACTGAATGGATACTTACAAGTATATAATACACCTATAGAAAGCTTTTTAGGACTTGAATCTTTAGTTAAAATTAAAAGCGGACTTTACGCCTTGCTATGTCCTGATTTTACAGGATTTTACGGATTAGAAAACTTAGATACGATTGAAGGAACGATGTCTTTATCTCAATGTCATATGGTTACTGATTTTGAAGGTATTAGTTCATTGAAAACTGTTAATGATCTTAACATTATTAATAATTTAAGACTTAAAAATGTTAACTGTTTCTCTCAACTTACAAGCGCAAAAAATATCACTATTAAAGAATGTGATAGCTTAGTAAGTATTGACTCTTTACATAATATTACTTCTGTAACTGATGTACTTACTCTTAAAGACAATCCTTTACTAGCCAGTTTAAATGGTTTAGAAAACTTGGCACTGGCAGAAGCTATTTCTTTATTCAATTTGCCAAAACTAACATCTGTTTCTCCTCTATCTAAAATTAAAGTGCTTCATGAAGGTTTTCTTGTTTACAATACAGGAATAAAAGACTTTACTGGAATGTCTCAATTAGACTCAATAAATGAGTTGTTTTATGTTCAGTACTGTGATTCTCTTGAATCATTTAATGGGTTATCGAACTTGAAATTTATCGGTTCAGACTTTATCGTAAGTAATGATTCAAACTTAGTTGATATGACTGGATTATCTAGCTTAACAACAATAACTGATTTAATTGAAATTTACGAAAATCCTAAACTTGTTTCAATAGAAGGATTAGAAAATCTAGCTATATCCGTTGATGCAGATGTTGAAATATATGATAACGATTTACTTACTTTCTGTGCGATAACAAGTGTTTGTGATTACTTAGCACTAAATCCTGGAGGTTCTGATATTTATGATAACGCAACTGGTTGTGATAATGAAACTGAAATACAAAATGAATGTTCTGTTACCTCTGTAGTTGATATTAAAGCAACGTTTACTGTTTACCCTAACCCATTTAATAATTATCTAACTGTAGAAGGGATGAATGAACATTCAAGTTATACTGTAACAGATATATCTGGTAGGACAATAATCACATCAAATTCTGAAAGCATAAATACGGCGGGATGGAACAAAGGAGTTTACTTCTTTAAAGTGATGGATAATAATCAATCCTTTACATACCAACTTGTGAAACGTTAAATAAAGGTCTTACAAGTTATTTTTGGTATTCGCACGACACCTTATACTTGATATCTTAATATTCCTGTACTTTCGAATGTTTAATTTCTTTTGTTTATTTACATTAACCAACTTTACAAGCCGTATACTACAAAATAAATCCCTGTCTTGGTTATCAATAAAGTAGAAGTATAGTAATCCTATTTCTATTTGGCCTTATTTTACCTTTTCACTTTAAGCACTTTAAACCATTGGTTATCATTTGAATTTACTGCTTTCACAAAATAAACGCCCTCTGATAATGTATTAGGAAATAGAATTGAATACGCATCTGATGCTTGTAAAACCAGTTTTCCGAAGTTATCATAAACCTCAATCTGATCGATGGCTCTATTGAAGTTTAACCTATCAAAAACAGGGTTTGGAAATGCAGTGATTTCTGACTTTTTCACAGCCTTTGAAGATGTTAAGACACTAACACAAAAATTCTCTGAAGACGTTGATGAATACTCGGCTACTGTTAAAGTTGAGATTACTGAGTTCTGAGATTTGTTTTCTAATTTAAAGTAATCCGTTTGAGTTGGTTCCGGACAAGCTCCTAAGTCGTTATAATAATGAGGGTAAGCGTTTGGTGGAGCCGACCAGATTTGATTTTTTGCTTCATAAACTTTTCCTTGGAAAACGAATTTTTCTCCAGTTTCATAAATCGTTGAAGTATTGTATTCTGAAAACATACTACATAAATCCTCTAAAAATGCGTCGTTAATTTCGAAATCATAACACACGTTTTCTTCCAAACAGAATTCCTGAGATTGTAAATTATTAGCTGTTGTGCTGCTTACGCTATTGTATGACTTAACTGACGTGTTGTTATCTGAAATATCCCATGAAAGACTAGTAGACATTGATCCTGTAGAAATGTCGAATTGAAATAACTGACCAGCTTGCATGTTGAAATTTTGCTCAAATACATTATTTGAAGGAATCTCATCAATTACACCATTAGGTAAACTTAATACTACTGTGATATCCTGATCACCAAAGTTGGAAATAGGAAAAGTATTTAACGTTAATACTGAACTTGTTCCACTTCCAATGGAAACTTGATGATTTTGATTGTAAACCTCAACAGTGTTTAATGAAACAGAAACGTTAACACTCGACAAGATCTTAGAACCTCCATTCAAAATTTCAATTTCAGGTGCCAATGAATTCCCACACGTTTTAGTGGATATATTATTAATTCCAACAATTGCAGCATCGTTCTCTTTTTGTTGAATTCCTTCAATCGTACCCGAAATTTCAAACTGTCCGAGCGAAGAATAATCAGTCCATTTTGTAGCTGCACTTCCTGCTCCAACCCCATCCATACTTAGGTAGTAATCACCACTAACTAGAACTTTACTAATGTTAACTGCCTGTGTGAAATCAGCATCGTTGTTTGTATACTTTTGAATCAAATTCCCTGAAGCGTCCAATAATTCAATCTCAAAATCTAAGTTAGGTTTAGGTAAACCTGTAGCTGCTACATCAAGGTTAATTGAACCTCCAGCAACATAGAAGTGGAATACATCTTTATCTGTTCTTCTTTCAATAATCCCTTTATTCTTGTTTAATACCGCTACACCTTGTCCGTTTAAACTGTAATCTATTTCGGAAGCAGAGCCAATTGTATTTCCATGATCATCTGCTCTATATCCTCCAACTGCATCTTGAATTATCCAAGTATCATCATCGGTAGTGTTTGTTGCATTCGCGTAATCTCCGATACTCCATTGTGTTAATGGAAGATAATATGAAACACCCATGATAGGTGCCCAAACACCATGTCCTTTATAGTATGCACCATCACCAGAGCTACCATCGTGCGACAACCCTAAAGTATGTCCAGCTTCGTGAGATCCTGCTTCTGCAGCTCTAACTGAGTTTCCAAATCCATCAGTAAATACCCAGCAAACTTCGGTAGCATTCCAATTAAAACTTCCTCTTAAAGCAACTCCTCCTCCTGGAGACCAATAGGATGTTGGTGTAAAAACTACTCTCGTTTTCCATCCGTTTGGTGCGGCATTATAAACCGCTTCATTAGTTGTTACATTAACATCAAAAGGAGCGTAATCTTCAACTAAAACATACCAAGCAGTTAACATATCAATATCACTCCATCCAGTTCCAGCAGCGTTTAATGAAGCCCCACTATTCCATGGCGTTCCGGATGGAAGATTGTATCCATCCATATCACAGTAAATTACCGCTGTAGCTCCTGGATTACTATTTAAATCATATGGATCCCAAGCGTATTCTTTTAGTGAATCTAATTGCGCTGTTGTAAGGGCTGATTCTTCATCATCTAACGCTCCTTGATGTCCTTTAAACCCTCTACAGATCAATTTATCAACGTTGATGACTTTGGATATAACTTCTCCTGATTTTGATGTTTTTAATGAATAAGCTTCATGCTCAGAAACAATTACAAAACCTTCTAGTTCTTGGTCTCTGTTGTATCCTAAAACAAATAAGGAAGCTTTACCTTTTAACTTTCCTAATACTTGCTGTTCTCCTCTTTTATATAAATCGATTTCGATTTTCTTCGTTGTAGATACTTGAAGTTTCGTTGTACTGGATCTACCATGTAAACTCGTAAACAATGTTTCAGCATCGCCTAGCGAAAATGAACTGGTATCTTGTGATCTTCCTACAAAATTCGCGAAAATAATCCCTCCTAATAAAAGTACTTTAAGTCTTAGCATAGTTCTGTTTTTTAAGAATCGTTTTACTTTGGTAAGTAAAAGTGAAGTTTCCAAAATCATCAAATAGAAAAACATATCGATCCACACCAAATTTATTGATAGTGAAGATGTTAAACAGAACGAAAAATATTAAAAATGATATTTCAAGGAAGGGTGATTTATAGATTGAGTTCGTGTATTGTTGCGATATAAAACAGTATATTTTTAAGAGGAAAATCATCCTTAAGGCTGTTCTGAAAACAGGTGTTTTCAGAACAACTTTACCACGCCTATATATAATAAATGCAGGTACTTAGAGCATGTTTCACTTTGGTGACAGTCACCAAAGTTTTTATGGGGTTAATTGAAGCTCTCTCCAAAACTAATTATAGATCCACCGTATACCGTACTTTTTGATTTAGCGAAGCGTAATCTAAAAGGTAAAAGTTCCGATTTGTAATCGGTGTTTAATCAGTTTAAATTTATTTAATTAGAAATATCAGAAGATAGGGATTGCTTAAAACTAGAGCTTCGAGCTAATATGATTATTTATTTGTCGTATTACTTACTAGGGGCCTGACCCTATAGCACTCTATAGCACTCATGGATTTTGAGCTCTGTACAAAGTAAAAGTTATCGTTTTTGTTACAGTTTGATTATTTGAATTCGTGTATACTGAAGATCCCTCAAAAACAAACTTGTCTGCAGAAATTGATACAATTTTATATTCATCAAAAAATTCAGTTAATCCTATAATATTAACGGTATTAGCTGTGCAAGACCAAGTACAGTTTAATCCTGGGGAAAAACAAACTTTAGCATAAAGATCTTTTGCTGTTTCAAAATCAAATTGTGTTATAGAAGTCGTTTTTGAAGATGACCCGTTTCCAGTCTCTTCGAAATCTCTTTTCGTTCCTGATTCCCAAACGCCAACTATTTGGTCACTTACTAATTCAGCTTCATTAACTTCTTCTTCCTTCTTACAGGAAAATAATGCGAGTGTAATTAAACAAAATGCGAATAAATTTTTCATAATTTTTAGGTTGCGGTTTAAAGACATAATTCAGCATCTAAAAAAAGATACATGAAATATTATACTTTATAATACAAAACGCTTCGAAGCACCCTTAACAACTAACTGGCATATGTCTAAAAAAATAATATGTGATAGTGTAATTTGTATTTGAAATACAATTAAGTAATTCCATTACTTACTCCAGTATAATTTCGAGAAGGTGATTTCTCCCGATTCCTTATTATTAAACTTAATAGAAATTGGTTTTGTATTGCTCATCATAATATGATGAGCATTCAGATTGAGTCTATGTAAATCTTATAGCACAACGAATTTAATAGTTATGACTGAATTGATGCCTTTTAAAAAGTAGTTATTGACGCTTGTAGTTATTGGAATAAAAAAAGGCTGTAATCCTAAGATTACAGCCTTTTGAAATTATTTTATTGATACTTATCTTTTTTGAATTTCTGCTGTATAGCTTTTTTCTGGCGTTGTTAACCTTAGCACATACAATCCAGTTTGGAACTTAGAAACATCGATTGTTGCTGTTCCAGTTAATTGCCCTGTAGCAACAACTTTTCCTTGCACGTCAAACATTTCCCAACTTGCTGTTTCCAAACGACCATCTGTTTTTAATGTTAAAACATCTTGCATTGGATTCGGAAACAATTGAACACCTGCTAATTCTAAATCAGAAACACCTACACATAAATCAAGTGTTGCTGTTATTTCTACCCTGTCACTCGGACAGTCAACTTGATCTTCTTCAACCAACCAGTTATAGAAATAATAATAATATTCCAATTCTACTCCACTTGCTGTTCCATTCGTTATTGAAAGGATATTACTGATTGGAAAAGGAAAGTCTGTAAAAGCACTGTTCCTAAATAATTCTACACTTGCTCCACCAATTTTCTCACAAGTAACAACATAATCAGAACCTTGTGGAATTTTCCAATCTAAAGTTACTGTGCTCTTTCCATCAGGTACGCTGACTGTTACATTTTCTAATACATTTCCATTACCATCTGTAAGTACAAAATTTCTATTTCCAGCACCAGAAGCATAAACTTCAAACGTTCTTAAAACCATGTCTTTGAAAACATCGAATACTAAACCATAACCACCGGCATGAGAAACACCTGCTGATAAAGTATTATCTAAAGCTCCACCATTCGTAAGGGTATTTAAACCTGATGATTGCTGAACAAAGAAAGAAGTTGTTTGATTTAAATTAGTTGTATAATCTATTCCTTCGAAGATTGAAGTTGGAGAAGTATTCGTAGCATACCATTTAATGGCACCTACTGAATTATCTACTGATAATTTCACACTTGCTCCTGCTGAACAAAAGATCTCATTAGAAACGTTTGGATTACTTGCTTTTACTTGTACAGTTACTTCGATAATATCAGAAACTACTGTTTCTCCGGCACTAGTAACTTCAACTGAATAGTCTGCTGTTTCATCAACCACTAAAGTAGAACTTGTTTTACCAACAATATCTCCACCGTTTTTAAGCCATTGATATGTATAATCATTGTCTTGAACAGCCTCCAATGTAATTGTATTCCCTTCACAAAATGTTGTTTCAGAATTACTTGTTACTGAAGCATCAATTTGATTACTCGTTGCATAAGTTGGAGCAGACCACATACCTCTACCGTATGTACCTGCGTAGATTCTATTATCAATATAATTGATTTCAATTTCGTTTACTTGAACGTTTGGTAAATTGTCTTGATAATCAATGTAATTAGACATAGCATCGTTGATATAATAAACTCCACTATACATCCCTACATACAACCCATGTTCAGGTCCTTTTTCGAAAGCGACACATAAAGAAGATAAACCTGGAAGGTTTAATTTTTGAGAATTCCATGAAGTACCTCCATCTGTAGAAATATAAACTTTTTCACCCCCTGTAGTTGCAACTGCAATATAATTAGGATCGTCTGGATGAATGCTTATAAAATTTATACTTCCTAGATTTGACGTAACTAATGTCCATGAAGTTCCTGCATCTATTGATTTAGAAAGAGAAGATTCTTTCGATGCAAACATAATTGATGGATTTGTCTCAGAAATCGTTAATTGATCACATTTCCCTGATCCACTTGGTGTACCTAAAGCCGTACCTGATCCAGTAGTAAAGGAATACCTAGACACACTAGTATAACCTACATAAAAGATATCTGCACTGGTTGGATGTTGTACAATTGGTGTAACCCAATTTCCTGCATCACTACTTAATCCATTTTGTGATTGACCACCATTAGTTGTCTTATATAAATTACCATTTTGAGATGTTCCTATTTGATTATCTGGATTATCCCAACTTACAAATGCGTCCATTCCATCTGCTCCTAACCATTCTCTCCAAATATAATTACTACCATATGTTGATGCTGTACCGTTATCTTGTGCTCCTCCAACAACAACATTTGGATTGTTTTTCCCAACTCCAATTTTATAAAACTGACGAACATTTAAGCCGTTACTTAAGTTTTTAAAAGTAGCTTCACTGTTCTCACTAACTGAGATTCCTCCATCAGTTCCAGTATATAAATTACTTCCTATCCATTCCAAAGTATGGATATCTGCATGAATATATTTTGCCCCAGCTGAAGAATACAGCCAAGGAACATAAAGAGAGAAATTAGTACCACCATTCGTTGAACGATATAATTCCATTCCTCCTAAATAAATTTTTGTAGGGTCTTGAGCTGAAACTGCTAAATCAATTCCATACCAAGCATAAGCCTCAAGATAATCAGTTGAACTTTGATTTATGATTGTAAATGATTGTCCGTTGTTTGTTGATTTAGACAAAGTACCGAATTCATATCCATCTGCCTGCATATACCAAACACTATTTGGTTCTGCCGGACAAATTGCGATTCTTCCATAACCTGTATTAGCTCCTGCAGCAATTTGAGACCATGTTTGTCCTCCATTTGTTGATCTGTAAAAGTTATACCTTCCTGCAGCATAAACATAACTTTGATCAGTTGGATGATACTCTAAATCAAGGAAATTTCCTGATTCCATTGAATTCCATGTATCCCCATTATCGGTAGATTTAAAAATCCCATAAGCTCCACAAGCTAATAATACATTTGGATCACTAGCGTCCGCTTTAATTTTTGTTGTACTTGATGAAAATACTTTTGTCCATGAACTACCTGCATCTGTAGATTTAAAAATTCCTTGATCGGTTCCTATAAAATAAGTATCGGCATCGTTAGGAGAAATTAAACAACCTAACATGTTTAAAGTTGAAAGTTTATCTGTAAGTGGTGTCCAATTCGCTCCTTGATCTAATGTAGACCATACTCCTCCAGAAGGAGCTCCTGCTAAAATATGATTGGCATTTGAAGGATTAACACTAATACATTCTACCCTTCCTACTCCTGGATTCCAACTTGAAGTTGGGTTTCTAGTTGTTGGTCCAAGTTCAGTCCATAAAGACTGTCCTCTTTGCGTTAAGCTAGATCCAGATCTATTCGTACTTTTCTTAAATTTATCGATTTCGTTGAAAGCATTTTTCCTCCAATTAATCTTTCCATTTACATCAGCATCTCGCTTAGCAAAGTATAGCCATCGCTGAAATTGCTTGTACCCAGATCCTTTTCCTTGGTAACGGTTCTCAAAATAATCGTTTGCTTCTGTGCTAATTTGCTCTATAGTATACATTTCACTTTCAATCATCTCCCAATGTTTTTGAGCGAATGATGAAAATGACAATACTAGGGCGGTAGCAATTGTTAACGTAATTTTCATAATGATTAGATTCTAAATAATAAGGGACTGCAATATAGTTAAAAAGTAGATATTTATGTTTTAAACTAAATCAAAATCTTTCATTTCAAAAACACTACTAAATTGATATAAGCTAGATATATCAAGGTATTAAAAAAATATTTATTACTTGTTAACGGAGATTTTTTATCAGTTTTAGAACTAATTATTTTGTAAATAACCAATTACTAATGCTACACAACCTCTACCAGTTACATCATTATATCCTTCATCTCCAATTGGGAATCTTACTTCAATTGTGAAATTTTGTGTAGCTGTGTTTTCGAAATCCCAAACTTGAGCCATCGCATGATCAGCGTTATCGTATACTAAAACTTTTTTACGATCATAAATTTTTATAGCTAAATCACCAATACCTTTACCTCCTTTAGAAAGTATTCTATATTTTTTCCCTCCTGAAAACACGATATTTAATTCAGCGCTTTCGCCTTCAGATAAAACTACGCTGCTTAACTGTCCATTAAATCGGAATGGTGTTAAATCTTTTACAGCACGTTTTGCCATCCGTTTACATTGTGCATTGCTATCAAACGGGATTGACATTGCGAAAATAATTAGGCAAAACGATAGTAGGTTCTTCATTGGTTAGTCTGTTATTTCGTTTCTAATTGTTGAGATTTTTAACTTGATAGCTTCAAAAGCTTCTTTTGTAATCACCACTTCCAACTTCCCTCCTAATGTTGTTATTTTATTAACCGTATCCGTTTTAACTTTTGTTTCATCATCATAATTTAATGCAACATTATTAAACAATACTTCAAGCTCTTCTAATTTTTTAATTCGTTCATCAAAGTCAGTTCCTTCAACAGCCTTTAACATGTTAATCAAATTTGTTAGTGCTGGTTTCTGTTCTGCGATTTTTTTCCAAATTGGCATCTCTTTACCTTCATCTAACTTTAAATTAACTGCGATATAAAGTCCTTCAATCCAAGCACCAGTTAGAATTGCTTTAGAAACAATTGGTCGGTCATTTTCCTGTAAGTACAAATCTGTTTCCATATAGGTAGCAGCAATAATATCCATTAAGGAATCTTTATTACTCATGTTCCCTTCTAATTTCATTCTGATTTCTTCAGTGAAGACACCTTCGATATTTAATTCACTTGATAAAGCTTGAGCAGATCCCATAAACTTCATAGCATCTAAAGGATAATCAAACATGGATGTGAAACTTAAATCCGCGAAATAAACTCCTAAGTTTAAGGAACGTGTCATGTCAGTTACGTAGTCGTCAATCCCATCAGGATCATTCAAAATTTCTACGTCATAAATCGCATTCGTTTGAAAAAGAAGATCGGCCATTTCAACTGGAGATGGCAAAGTATAAACAACTTTTGCAGCTGTTTTTAATTCCTTAATCTGTTTAACAGTATAGGTGATATCTTCTTCTTCGAAAATATCATCATCTTGATTTTGTGGGGTTGGTACTTTGTCGTCTCCACATGACATTAATGCTAAACCAGCAACGAAATATAAAACTTTACGCATGACTTCTTTATTTGTAAGATTAGCTTACCGTGTATTATTATTAATGTTTCGTTTTTAAGGTTTTAATTGGACTTTAATTTTTGTACTGTATGGAAGGCTATTAATTAACAGTACATTTTGTTTTTCGTCATATACATATTCCAAAATAACGTCTTGTTTTCCAACCAGAACAACGCTCTTTATTTCATCCTTTTTTATTCCAGAAACCACGATTGTAATTGGCTCGAAAAACTTAGATTCATCCAAAGTACATTTCAAATCAATCGCAATTGAATTGCTATCCTTCTCAAAAGACATTAAAGTGTTTGCTTTTTCTTTATGATATTGAATTGCTTTCTCGAAAGTAGTTATCCAAACATCAGCTCTTAATGATATAATACTTTTAAGATGTGCCTCCAGCATCGTTTCATGGATTGGTCCAAACCACTTATCTGCAACAGAATCATTGAATATACTATGGTACATAAAAGTTACCATCCCACCTTGTTTCACAGCTTGAACAGCCATCCTTTTAATAGTTGAAGGTGTGTGGATATCCCTAGCCATGAATGTTTGAAGTTGAAAATAATCTGTTTTACCATAGGTTAAACTATAAGGCCAAGCCCTTCCATATCTTAAACCTGCTAATCTTGCAGCGATGTGATCTTTCTTTACAATTTTTAAAACTTCTGAATTGAAAGCACCATAAGGAAATGCAAATGTATTGGCTACTTTTGGGGCTATATTTTTTCTTAGAATTTCTTGAGCTTCGGTTACTTCTTTATATAATTTAACGGAATCAATTTCTGCTAAATTTGGATGTGTTTCTGTATGATTTCCAATTTCACAACCATGCTCAAATGCTAGCTTCATTTTAGCCCAGCTTCCTCCTAAATCTTTATTTTTAGTAGTAACGTAAAACGTTGCTGGAACTTTGTACTTGATAAACATGGGTACGACAATCTCACCATGTCCTGGTGACCAATCATCGAATGTAAAAACGATAGCCGCTTTCTTTGCATTCTTCCAATTTGATAATTCCACATTGATTGAATCTTGTGAAATTCCGATCGTTGAAATCAACCCTAATAATATTGTAAATAGCTTTCTCATTTGATTTTTTAATGATCTTGCAAAAATAATACTTCTTTATAAAGTTTAAATATTATTTTTGTCTTTAAATAAAACAACTCTTATGAAACTTTGGGACAAGGGATTTAACGTAAATAAAGCAATTGAAGACTTTACTGTTGGAAATGATACTGAGTTAGATATGTATTTAGCACCTTATGATGTGCTAGGAAACATTGCCCACGTTACGATGTTAACTGAGGTTGGTTTATTAGAAGAAGATGAACTTCCTGCCTTAAAAAAGGAACTGTCTGCTATTTACAAGACTACTCAAGATGGTAGTTTTAAAATTGAAGCTGGGATGGAAGATGTACATTCTCAGGTTGAAAGCTTACTAACTGAAAAGTTAGGTGATGTTGGAAAGAAGGTGCACAGTGCAAGATCAAGAAATGACCAAGTTTTGGTTGATTTGAAATTATATGGTAGAAATGAGTTGTTAGAAATTTCTGACTTAACAAATAAGTTATTTGAAGCTTTTCAAACTCAGAGTGAAACTCACAAAAATGTTTTACTTCCTGGATACACACATTTACAGGTAGCAATGCCTTCTTCTTTTGGATTATGGTTTGGTGCTTTTGCTGAATCTTTAGCAGATGATATGGATTTGTTAGCAACTGCTTTCAGGTTTACAAATCAAAACCCTTTAGGTTCTGCTGCTGGTTACGGATCGTCTTTCCCAATTAACAGAACAAGAACTACAGAATTACTTGGTTTCGAGGATATGCATTACAATGTTGTATATGCTCAAATGACACGTGGGAAAACGGAGCGTACTGTTGCTTATGCAATTAGTGCTTTGGCTACTACATTGATGAAGTTCTCTGCTGATTCATGTATGTTTATGAGTCAGAACTTTGGATTCATTAAAGTACCTCAAGAGTTCACTACTGGATCTAGTATAATGCCTCACAAGAAGAATCCTGATGTATTTGAATTGATGCGTGGGAAGTGTAACAAGCTTCAGGCAATCCCTGGAGAATTGGCTGCAATCATGGGGAACTTAACATCTGGATACTTCAGAGATCTTCAATTATTAAAAGAGAAATACATTTACGCTTTTAAAGAAATTAAGGCCTGTTTGGAAATCGCTTTGTTAATGGTTCCGAATATTGAGGTGAATAAAAACATAATAGACAATGATCTTTACGATTACTTATTTAGTGTTGAGGAGGTAAACAGAAGAGTACTCGAAGGTGTTCCTTTTAGAGAATCTTACAAGCAAGTTGGATTAGAAATCGAAGCTGGTAATTTTAAGCCTAATAAGAATGTTAAACATACGCATGAAGGATCTTTAGGAAACTTATGTACGGAGAATATCAAAGCTAAGATGGATGTTAATTTCGCTAAAATAGACCGTAAGGTTATTGATGAAGCGGTTAAGAACCTACTTGCTTAAATAACCTTACAATCTTAAATTTTAGGGAGGTTAAAACTACCTCAATACATTAACGTGACCCACCTTTTGTTTTCGTCTTGGTTTTCCATCTGGATGATTCATTGAGTAGTATATTTTATATACATATGTATCTATCTGAACTTCTCTTCCCATGTACGTTCCATCCCAATCTACAAACATAGATTCAGACTCATAGATTTGTTGTCCCCATCTGTTAAAAATATACATGTGATAATCCGTTATGTTATGTCCTTTAGCATTAAACGAATCGTTAATTCCATCACCATTCGGGCTGAAAGTATTTGGTATATATAACGCGCTTGGACAAAATTCATTAAATGTAATACGATCAGTAATAAAACAATTTCCAACACTAATTTGAACTACATAAGTTCCTGCTGATTGAATCGTAATATCAGATGTTGAATCAGTTGTTCCCCACAAATAATCATAACTCTGATCTGTACCAGCACTAATATTAAAACCTCTATCTGTAAGCTCTTCAAAACAGAAGTACTTATTATCTAACGAATGATCTATACCACTTGTAGGCAATGGAACTACATTAACATTAATGGTATCTGTTGAAGAACATAGCTCGTTGCTTACACTTATAATATGCGTATTTGTTTGGTTTACATCAAATACTGTTTCAGTTTGACTATCATTCCATGTATAATTTAAGCCTGAAATTCCAGCATCGATAGTTCCTGTTTCACCCTCACAAAGATTGATATCTGGTCCTAAATCCACAACTGGAATTGGAACAAAAATTACGTTAACAGTATCTTTTCCGACACAACCTTCTGGTGTTTCAACATTGAGAATATAATCGTTAGATCCAGTCGCAGTTATTTGTGAAACCGTATCTGTAGTTGACCATAAGTACGATAGGTTTTGATCTCCCCCTATATCACTTACATTAACTAATGTTCCATCACAAACTTTGATATCGGGACCCAAATCAGGATTAGGATTATCGTTTAAAATCACCTCAACAAAAGTTGAGTTTTTACAACCTGTAGCAACATTTGTTACTTCCTGATCGAAGATACCTCCAGTAAATACTGTTATTTGAGCAGTTTGCTCAGCGGTACTCCAAACATAATCGAATTGGTTTCCTTTATCATTTCCTATGACAACAGAATCTCCATTACAAATCGCAGCCTTTGAAGGAGTTACTATTGGTAAAGGATGAACTTCTACTTCTACAATAGCATCTCCTTCACAACCTTTTCCATCGTCAACATGAACAATATACAATCCACTTGTATCAACGTTAATTACATCTGTTGTTTCATTTGTAGACCATGTGAAATTGTAATTATCCACACTTTTATAATTTGGAATTAAATCTACATTCTCACCAATACACAAATCTATTTTCGGTGCGTTGGCAATTGTAACACTCAAGTTTTGTTCAATCGTAATTTCTGCAGAATCTCTTCCTACACATCCATAAGCATCTGTAATATCCACCCAAGTCCATTCTTTATATGCAGCAATATATGTACTGTACTTACTCCTATCATGCCATTCATAAGTATATGGCCCATTTCCATTGTCGAATCCTGAAGCATCTAGCGTTGCCTTCATCCCTGGACACATTGCAACATCGAATATCACATCAGGTTTTGGAAGTGGAATTACAATTAATTCAACTGTATCTTGAGCAACACAACCATTTGAATCAGTTACTTCAACATCATAAATCCCAGGTCTTGTTGTATTATATGAATCCTTATCTGAATAATTAAACCATTCATATTTCGCATAAGTTCCTGGTGTAAAAGCTACGCTAGAAGCATTCTCACAAATTGTTATATCCAGGCCTAAATCCGGAGTTGGTAGAGGGTTTACAACAAGTACAACAGTATCGCTTCCGGGACACCCCTGAGCATCGATAAAATCAACTGTGTATTCTCCTGCTTGATTTGTTTGAAAACTACTGATGGTATCTCCAGTATTCCAAATGTATGTTTCGAAACCTAATCCAGCATCAAAAATAACTTCTGAATCACCTGCACATATTACTTGATCCTGCATGTTAACTAAAGGCATCTGATTTACTTTTAAGTACATTGTATCGTATCCTAAACAACCATTTGAATCTGTTAAAATCAGACTATAGTCGCCTTCATCATGGATTTGTATAGATGAAGTAGTAGAATCGTTACTCCATAAATAAGTTGCTTTTGTAAATCCGGTAGTCAATTGAACTGCTGGGTCCATTGAACAAATTTCTTCATCTGGTCCTATACTTACAATTGGATTAGGATTTACCACAAGTTCCACTGTTGTATCATTTACACAACCATTAGAATCGGTTACTTCAATATGGTAAGAATTACCTGCGTTTGTAGATAAAAGCTGATCTACACTTAAACCATTTTGCCAGTTGTAAGAAAGGTAAACACCAGCATCCAAAGTTACAGGACTATCGCCATCGCAAATTGTATCGTTTGGAACGTAAGGGATAGGTAGTAAATTTACAATCAACTCAAACGATGTATCGGCTTTACAACCATTACTATCCGTTACTTCGACTGTATAAACACCACCATCCTTACTGCTGAAAACCGAATCATTATTATTACCATTCCAATCGTAAATATCATAATCTCCAACACTAAATTCTACTATTGAATCGCCTTCACAAATCGTATCGTTAGCAACATATGGAATTGGCAATACATTTACTATTAGTTCGAAACTTGTATCTGATATACATCCATTATCATCCATTACTTCAACGGTATAGACTCCAGAAGCATCTAATTGGATAGTTTGCGTTGTATCATTCGTGCTCCATAAGAAAGAAGTATAACTCCCAGCGTCGAAAACCACAGGTCCTCCTCCTTCACATATTGTATCATTTGATATAAAAGGAATCGGCTTTGGATTAACTACTAACTCAAAACTCGTATCCGATACACAACCGTTACTATCTGTTACTTCGATTGTATAGCGTCCTGCTGAATCAAGGTTAATAGTTTGTGTTGAATCTTGCGTACTCCAATTAAATAAATCATAATTTCCTGCATCAAAAGTCACAGCTAAATCGCCTTCACATATTGTATCATTTTCAACAAAAGGAATTGGATTTGGTCTGTTTACTAAAATGAAAGAAGTATCATTCACACACCCATTACTATCTGTTACTTCGATGGAGTAATTACCAGCAGAGCTCGTACTGAACGTACTAGAATTTGATCCTCCGTTGTTCCAATTATAAACATCATAATTACCAGGATCGAATGTTACACTGCTATCACCATCACAAATTGCTTTACTATCTATAAATGGCTGAGGCAATGGGTTTACTACTAACTCAACTATTGTATCTCCTTCACAACCATTATCATCTATAACTTCAACTGAATAGATTCCGGCTGAATTTACAGTGATTGTTTGATCTGGTGAATTGTTAAAACTCCATGTATAAGATGCAAATATTCCAGCATCAAAAATTATTGATGGGTCTCCTTCGCAAATCGTATCGTTTGGTATAAAAGGAAGTGGTAATGTATCTACAAATAAAACAACAGAATCAGTATCCTTACAACCATACTGATCCGTTATTTCTACAATATATTCACCTGCCGAATCTTTAGTTATTTGCTGATTTGTTTCTGATGTATTCCAAACATATAAATCCCATGTTCCTGCATCAAAAGTAACAGGAGCGTCGCCTTTACAAATCGTTTTATCCACTCCTAAGTCAACTACTGGTTTTGGGTTTACAATCAATGTTACAACTGTATCCTCAACACAACCATTGCTATCCGTTACTTCTACTTTATAATCACCTGCGATAGTTGTTTTTATTGAAGAACCTGTTCCGTTTTGATAATCCCAACTGTATGCATCGTATATTCCAACATCAAATGTTATTGCTGAATCGCCTTCACAAATCGTATCATTTTCGATATAAGGAACTGGGAGTTCATTTACTTTTAATAACACGGTATCACTTCCTTTACAACCTTTGATGTCTGTTACTTCTACGAGGTACTCTCCCTCAATATCAGTTGATATCGTTCGAGTTATTTCATTGTTATAATTCCATAAATAGGTATCCCAATTCCCTGCATCAAAAACTATAGAAGGATCATTTTTACATATAGATGTATCATTTCCTAAATCTGGTTTTGGTAATGGATTTACAACGATATAAATTGAATCTTTACAAGTACTACCTATCCCCGTTACAGTATAAATCAACTTGTACTCTCCTTCTTTTGTAGATAGGTTAAGTGCATTAAAACTCGTGTCAGATTGTTCAACTAAAACAGCATCTACTCCACTCGTTGTTGGAATTGAATCAATAGACCAAACTCCTGGTCCATTCCCTAATAGTACTATTGGATCCAATGCTATCGAATCCACTCCAATACAAAGTTCAGGTTGAACATCATCAAGTTCAACCTCACAGCTAACACACTCTTTTACTTCTATCCAAATCGTATCGTTTACATCACAAAACCTAAATTCTATCATATGAAGTCCTGCACCTGCATCACTTGGAACAAATAACCCTTTGATTTGCCCTGAGTCTCCTGCCTGTATTCCATTTCCAAAATAACCATGTGTTGCATCCGCTTGTCTGATTCCCGATTCCGAATCTACATGACTACAAACCCATTCTGTATATAAATCAATTGGCGTTGTAATCGTATCACAAAAAGGTCCTACCTCTGTTATATCAGGTTCTTCTGCTGGTGGAATAAACATACTTGAAATTCCATTCGAGGATTTTATATTCATATCCGTTGTTCCTCCAGAAGCAGAATTAATTCGATACATTCCACTTGCTCCGGCACTATAAACATATCCATCTGCTCCTAATTCTAATCCTAAATGACTTCCATTAGGCATTGAAAAACTTTGTCGAGATCCTAAGATATCACTAGCGCTTGTATTAAAAGTTGAGACACCTTTAAGTATTTCCGAAATATATAAAGTTTGATTGTCTGCTCCAAATACTAAATCATATGGTATAAATCCAGTTGTAGGTGCGAAACTTTCACCATCTGTGATTTCCCCTGTTTTGTTATTAAAATTGTAAATCCTTAGGGTATTAGCCGCAACCCCTGTAGGCCATGCTTGGGGGAATGCTGATGCCATTTTAGTTCCATCCCAATTAAATGCTATTCCACCTCTCTCCCATTGTCCGGTAACACTAAAAGCTTCATTAGAAATTACAGCTGGTGTAACAAATCCATCACAAGTTAAAAGAAAAGTGTGGAATTCGGTTGAACCAACCTTTAAGACTGTTACCCAAATATCAACTCCATTTTCATGGAAAGTAGCGGAAATACCTTCTGCAACTTTGAAGGTTGTAAGTTGTTTTGAATATATGTGTTGTGCGTTTTCATCAAAAACACCAATGTTAAATCCATTGGCTCCACCAAGTGCATCATCAGTTGTTAGCGCATAATATTTAAATGGAGCTAATGGGTGTCTTACCATCATCACCCCTTGAGAAGCACTCCCGTATGAAGTAGCCCCTCCTTCATTTCCTTCTTTTAATCCAGCATAGGTTTTTGTTCCTGTATTATCATAAACAGATAAACCATTTGTCATCAATATTAAGTTTCCTCCATCATCACTTGCTGAAGAAATTCCTTCATAACCTCCAATTACATTTGTTGTACTATTACCATAAGAGGTAGCAGTTTGTGTTGTGAAATTGTATACAAACGATTTACCTCCAATACTAGGTGCGAGGAAAAAGTTATTATGCCCTGGCCATTCCCAAGGGTTTCTTGTAGTAGTAACACATGTTTGACGCTCTTGAGCGATTACTTCTGAAAATGAAAGTAGAATTATAAATAATACTCGAAAATGAGTGCTTATACCCTTGATGAATCTCATAACCTATTTTTTGAATGAAAAAGGATTTAGACTTTCTAAATCCTATAACCAATCGTGAAGCAAGATTTTGATACTGTTCCCGATTACTAATGTAACAGTTAAGAGAAAGCTAAACATCCGTATTATCCCTAGAATCATTTACAAAACAAGCAGTTACCAAATTAATCAAGGTTTTTGCATAAAATGTATACTTTGAAAACAAGTAGTTTTCGAGCGTAAATAGGGCTTTGACGCGTTTAGGTGAAATTTCCATTTTTTTATTTTTAATGTGTAACTAAACTGTTATTTCAACAAATAGCAATACACCTTCTTTACTATCCAATAGCTTGACATTTCATGTAAAACAATAGTCATTTGTGTAAAGGATTTTGAACAAGAAAAAGTCTTTCATATGTTTATTAGGAGCCGATTTCATCACACTATTCACGTATTTAAAACCAAACTACTTATGAGACCAAATAATTTGAAACACCTGTTATTAAAGAGCATTTTATTCCTATTTGTATTAGGCGTAAACGCTGTTAGTTATTTACCAAGTGATCCTAATATTCAATATCATGGAAGATGGAACAGTGCAGACCCAAGTGAATACCGAACAGAATGGTCATCCACTTATTTTAAAGTAAGGTTTACTGGAAGTTCAATCGAGGTAAAAATTACGAGCTCTTCAGTATTATACTATGAATATCAACTTGATGGAGGACCATGGGTAAAAACAACTTCTCCTGGAGTAATTGCAGCTTCAGGATCTGGAGAGCATTCTTTAAAATTTGTAAGACTTAATGCAGGAAACCATGGCTACACTTTATTTCAAGGACTAGAAGTAACTGGAGGTGTTTTGTTAGACCCAGGGCAAAGAAGGTGCTTACAAATGGAGTTTGTAGGGAATTCTATTACAACAGGATGGGGTAATGATGGCGGACAAGGTGGTGGCGCTGATGTTCAAAATGGAAGATTAGCTTGGGGACCAGTATTGGCTGAAAAGTTTAATGCCGAATGGAGAGTTGAAGCCCATAGTGGACAAGGAATGCATAACAACTTATATGAATACGGACAACAAGACGCTCCAGGGAAATATACAATGGCTGATGAATGGGAGATGATGTATGAAATGAAACATGGTGGAGATGAATACACTACAGTTTGGCCTTTCACAGATGGATACCAACCAGATGTTTTCTTTTGTTCATTAGGAACAAATGATTTTGCTCAAAATTCTGCATATCCAACTTGTACAGAATTTAATGGGAGATACAATGAATACTTAGATTTAGTAAGAGGTTATTATCCAGATGCAACGATCATTTTATTTGGAACTAATTTACCAACTTGGGGAGCGGCATCAGTTGCTTCTTATGATTCTTGTAATAGATGTTTAGCGGAATTAGTTGACTATAGAAACAATGTAAGAAACGATGCAAACATCTACTTTGCAAATCCAAAACCAGGGAATTTAGATGCCAACTTATGGGTTGATTACAACTTGTATTTACCAGATAACACGCATCCAAATGGTGAAGGTCATCAAATAATCGCTACGAAAATGAAAGCGTTTATGGATGCTATCCCAGCAATAAAAGATAAACTAGATCAGACTACTAGTGGCTGTATTACAAGCATTAAAGAGATGGGTAATATCAATCAACTTAAAGTATATCCAAATCCAATGACAGATGATGGTGTTTTGGAAATGGAGCTTACAAATCCTTCTGATGTGAACTTTGAAATTTACTCGATAGAAGGTAGATTAATTGACTCCGCTGCACATAATATGTTAGCGCGTGGAAAGCATTCTTTTCAATTAAATATGCTCTTCAAGAAGACTAATTTAACTGGCGGAAGCTACTTGATCAAAGTAATATCAGGAAGGTCAACATCAACTATTATTTCAATTTTAAAATAAATTATTACCCTTTTAAATGGGAATGAAAACCAGAACAAGGTCTGCCCCCTTGCTCATAAACTACTATTATGTTTAAAAAGGAACTTACATCTTTAATGTTAATTGTATTTTTTACAATTGTATGCCAGCTTAAGAGCTTGTCGCAGGGTATATCTCCATTTACTTTATCGTTAGATTTTAATGTAGAACCGATCGATAATTCGTTTTATGGAAACTTAATCGTTAATGCTAATGGTGCTACCATTCCTAATGGTTTTACCTTAACATTAAGATGGCCTTCCTTAAAGGATTTCATAATGAATCAACCTGCCTTTACTGAAAATGGAACTGGGCAGTGTGATACGAAAACAATTACTTTTGACAGCTGGATGATTAAATCCACGGGCATTAATGTAAGTGCAAGTGGACACTACAACACCCCTTATTTATTGCCGCCTTATGCAATTGACAATAATGGAGACACCGTTTTGGTTGTGCTATCTGATCCCAAGTATTTACCCCAAGCATATAATCAAAAACCAAAAGAATTCCATTTTAAAAGTGAGTGCTTTATTCCGTCCCCAGATAAATTGTGCCTAGGTGAAGCACAGTTTAGGGAATGGAATGAAGTATGGGATGTAAGAGTTCCCGAAAATAGAATTAGTTGGGCAATCGCGTCCGCACATTCCCAACGCTTGTTTAATAACATGATTGGTGCTGAAGTTACTTCCTTAAATTACGTAATGGCTCAAGCCATGATTGAAGGAAGAATGGCATGTGATCAAGGTGCAATATTCGATCAAAATGATAATAACCCTGGAGGTTATTGGAGTATTTCTGAACCTGCTGGGTGTATGCAAATTGTAACAACTGGCTGGGAACAACTAAAACAATTCTACCCATCACTATACGACGCAAATGGATTACAGTATAACGATTTTATTTCAGGAAAAAACTTTGTAACTGCAGCGCTGTCAAAAGCAATGTTTGACATGACTACCTTTTCTTATTTCGAAAAGAAACTATGTTCTAATCCGATTGATTTCATGTTGGAATCAGCAGATCCATATTTTACTGAAGAATTTTTAGCTATTGCTTATCATGATGGGAATGAAGGTGCTTGGAGTTCATTAGAACATATTTTCACAACCAACAGAACTACTGCTGTTAATGATCCCAACTTAGCATCATTAATTATGTCGTCCGGACTATCTAAGGGTTACGGTCCTGAATATGCTGAGAGAATGCGAAATAATCTAATCCAACTTGAAAACAACTTTAGTGTTGATGGAGGTGCTGGGTTAATTTCAGGCTCGGCACAAATAAATTGGAAAGGAGGAAAAGTAGGACCTCCAGCAGATTATGAATATCATGGATGCTACAATGAACCAGTTTCTTGGGCAGATATGGAAGCTTATATCGATGATGCCCACCGATTGTTTTGGACTGGGGATATTGTAGATATCAAAGCACGTGTAAGAACTGAATTTGATAGAAGAGCTTCAGGTGGAAGTGTAATGTATGAGGATTTAGGATCTGTAATCGACACCATGGTTATGGCATTTCCAGCTTATAGTACTGATGAAGGTTTAGGAACCGATTTCACACAACAATTAAAAGCATGTGGTTCTCCTGCTGTTGTGATGAGTAGTTGTGATGAAATTTGTCCTGGTGAAACTGGTGAATTATGGATTCATTGTATGGGTGTTCCACCATTTACATATAGCATTTTAGCGCCTGATGGAAACATTATTACTAGAACAACAGCACTTACAGAGGTAACTGATGTTGTTTTAGTAAAAGAGCCTGGCGTGTATAAAATATTAGATTTTAACGATGCCAATGGAACGGTATTTATGAATTGTCATAACTCCTCTGCTGAAATAAAAAATGCAGGAGATGCAAAAGTAGCATGGAATAAAGATCGTGTAGATGGAAATGGTTGTTCGAATGGAAATCTTGAATTAGATATTGAAGGGAATGGACCTTGGTTAATCACCTATACAAAAGACGGTGGTAATGAAATCGATTTGGTCATTCCACTAAATGCAACAATGCCTTTTTCGGTGCCAAATGAAAGTCCTGCAACCGGGACTCAGTACATTTTAACACATATGGTTGCAGGAGGATGTGACTCAGATCTTGATGATACGATCAATTTCTGTAGTGATTGTGTTAAACCACAATTGGAATTATTAACCACTGATACTGCAGTTTGTAATGGAGATACTGTAGCTGTTCAATTTAAGTTTATTGGAAATGCAGATTATAGCTTATTCTATCATTTCGATGGAAATCAATTCAATAATTCTGGAATATCTACTGATGACTTTACAATTCCAATAACCTCTAGTGGGGTACTAATTATCGACTCTCTAATCGATGCAACTTGTAAGAATGATACTTTAACCAATAAGCTAGAAATTACGGTTAATCCTATTCCTGATTTTAGTTTAGGAAAAGACACTACAATATGTTCTGGCCCAATCACCTTTAGTACAAACACATCAGGAGCAAACTCTTACGAATGGAATAATGCTTCAACCGATCCAACTTTAACTGTTAATTCAAGTGGTGATTATTGGGTTATTGTTACTGAAAATAATTGTTCAGATACAGATTCAATCACTCTAGATATTGGTGGAGAATTACCAATTGATTTAGGTTTGGATACTACGCTTTGTTTGATAGATGCACCTTTAATTTTAACTGTTGGAAGTTTTGATGTTGTTGAATGGAATGGAGTTTCGGGTGGTGTAAATTATGATGTTATAACTACATCAACAATTAATGTTCACGTGGTTGATATTGATGGTTGTGAAGGTTGGGACACTGTTGAGGTTGTTCTTAATTCAATGCCAATTGTAGCTTTAAGAAGCGATACTTCCTTATGTCCATTTTCAGCTCCGTTAACCTTAAATGCAAAGAATACTGGAGCAACCTATTTATGGAATTTAGATGCGCTAACTAGTCAAACTATTGATGTAAATAAAAGTGGAATATATAAAGTTAAAGTAACGGAAAATGGATGTTCTACAGAAGATTCTGTTAGTGTAACAATTTTGGATACGATAGATATAGATCTGGGGCCGGACACAACTTTTTGCTCGGATTTAGGAAATTATGAGATTACTATTGATCCAAGTTTTAAATCTTACAGATGGAGTAATAATGACACAACCCAATCGATTTCTATCGGCACTTCTAGCACTATTGAAGTTGAAGTTGAAAATTCATTTGGTTGCGTTGGAAAGGATACAGTCGTAGTAACGATAATCCCTACTCCATCTGTTGATTTAGGTAAAGACATTAGTATATGCCCTAACTCTTCTCCTGTTACTTTTGACGCTAAAAATATTGGAGCGGACTTTTTATGGAACAGTGGAGAAACATCTCAAACAATATTAAAAGGAAGTTTAGAAGATGGCGAATATTCAGTGATCGTAACTAAGGATGGATGCCATGGATATGATACCGTTAACTTACAAGTATCTACAGAATTAGCAGTTGATTTAGGTGATGATATTGAGGTTTGTATAGATACATTACTTGATGCTGGTTTTGGTATAGGATATAACTTTGAATGGAGCGGAAACCCATCATCGATAAATCAAACTTACTTAGCTACAGCTGGTGAAGTAACTGTGATTGTATCAGATACTTCAGGATGTAAAGGAACAGATACAATTAATATTATTGAAGTAAATCCATTATCAATCGATCTAGGAGTTGACAGGTCTATTTGTTTTGGAGATACTGCTGAAGTGTTTTCTATGATTTCAAACAGGACCGACATTAATATTATCAAATGGAATGACGCATCAACTGGATATTCTCTTACAGCGAACACGAGTGGAGAATACTGGTTAGAGGTTGATAGTTCAGGATGTATAGCCAAGGACACAGTAAATTTAACTGTTCATGATCTTGAAAAAATTAATTTGGGAGACGACACCACTTTCTGTGAAGGGAATATTCCAACATTTACAATGGATGCTGGTAAATTTGTATCCTATCAATGGAAGGAATTAACCAATTTGGATTTATTAGGTACTAACCAGACTCAGATTGCTAGTAACGTTGGGGTTTATGAAGTAATGATTATAGATTCTAATGGGTGCGAAGCTTTAGATACATTGGCTGTTTTAGAAGAACTAGCTACTCAATTTTCACTTGGAGACGACACAACAATTTGTCCTGGAGGAAGTGCTATCATATCAATTCCTTTGAACATAACAGGTGGAAGTTGGCAATGGGTTAATGATGGATCAAACGGAAGTAAATATACAGTTAGCAATCAAACAGATGGTAGTACTGAAAGTGTAATACTTGAATATAAAAATGCATTTAACTGTATAACTTATGATTCTGTAGATGTGAAAATCACGAATACATTAGTGATTTCGGGGTTAAAGGATACTACAATTTGTGAGGGAGAAGATGTTGAGATAGGAAGTGGTTATCCTCTTTCGGGGTATATTTTTGATTGGCAAGATGGATCTTCTAATAATAACTTTATCGTTACCAATGCCAATAGTTCAAACTCAGGATTGATAACAGTTAATATTATAAGTAATGAAGGTTGTTCTGGAAATGCATCATTGAATCTAATTGTAAATAACAATCCAATACCTAACTTGGCAGACAGTACTAGTTGTGTTGGGGAAACTATAATATTAGATCATGGGATTTTAAATTCAAATTCAATATGGATTCCAACAAATGATACAACTCAAACTATAGAAATAGCTTCTTCTGGAACTTACTCAGTTACTGTTACAGATCCTAACGGGTGTATGGGGTATGCTAGCTCTAATTTAATGTTTAACGCTTCTCCTATCGTTAATTTAGGTAAAGATCAAACTTTGTGTGAAGGAGATTCTTTCTTGTTGAATACAGGCTTTAAAACGAATGATTTTCACCATCAATGGAACCAGTCAAACACATCATCTGATGAATTAATAACGATAGTTAACACAGGATCTTATGGTGTAATTGTAACAGATAATTTAAGTGGTTGTTCAGCTGGTGACACTATCAATTTCAATTTTGATGTTACACCAAATTTAGAATTAGGAAATGACACCAATATCTGCGAAGGGGATATTTTCACTTTATATGCAACCGAAATAAATCCAAACTATATTTATGATTGGACACCAAGTGGCTATAATTCGGAAATTGATATTTCATCAAGCGGAATATATTCATTAACAGTTTCAAATGGTAATTGTTCTATCACGGATGATAAATTAGTAACAGTTATACCTAAACCAATTAGTAGTTTGATAAACGATACTGTGCTTTGTTTTGAAGATTTACCAAATGGATTAATGCTAGACCCAGGAAGAATCGGAAGTAGTTATTTATGGAGTACTAGTGAGAATACACAAGTAATAATTGTTAATGATCCTGGAGTTTACTTAGTTGAAATCACTAACTCAACTGGCTGTACAATTCAAGATCATGTTGATATTAAAGAATATTGCATAAGTTCAATTTGGGTTCCCAATGCTTTCACTCCTCAAGGTGATGGAACGAATGACACTTGGGAGATTAAAGGGAGTGGAATAGTTAATTATTCAGTAATAGTTTTTAATAGATGGGGATCTCTTATTTGGGAATCAAATGATATGAATGATTCATGGGATGGGACACACATGGATACTGGTAATGATGTTCAAATTGAGGTATATGCTTATAAAATTTCTTACAGCTACTTTGATATTAATGGAAAAATGAAATCACAAGAAAAACTGGGGACCGTAACCATAATAAGGTAATAGAACTTCCTTTTAACATCTACATTACAAACTATAAGCTTGCTCAAAAAAAAGACATAAAAAAAGGGGGCATAAAGCCCCCTTCTAATATTATAAAGTATTGATTACTTCTTTACAAAAGTAACAGCACCTGTAGTAGTAGCGTTTGTAAATTTAGCAACATAAATTCCTGAAGCTAAGTTAGAAACATCAAAAGTAATTTGAGCACTAGCTCCAGATAAGTTTTTACTTCCAACAACTTGACCGTTAATATTAACGATTTGGATAGTGTTTACATCCTTAAGTCCAGAAAAAGTAATATTTGTATTAGCTGGGTTAGGATATGTAGTAACGAAATCTAAAGAGTTAATTAAATCTCCTGTAGAAGTAATTGTACATCCAGGGAAATTAGCACCTCCATCGATTTTAGCATCTCCATTGTTATCCATGTCATTTACAGTAAGAACAACTTCGTTACCATAGATATCAGTGATTTTGAATGTTTTGTCGTCTCCTCCGAAACTACCTTTAACCCATCCATTATCAACTCCTAATGCCATAGCTTCATAAGAAGATCCACCGTCATTAGAAATTTCTACTGAAGCAATTCTGTTTGTATGGTTACCAATTACAACTTTAGCATACCAAGCATGAGAACCTTGAGTAATTACATGTAAATTGTTTTGCCAAGGACAAGTAACTTCTTGCCAGTCAAAATCACCAATTCCAGCAGCAACGTGATCAATATCAACAACAGCTTGGAAAGCAGCGATACTTAAATCGATATCTCCAAACTTTGTGTTTGTTCCAACGATAATTGAACCATCACCAGCTCTATCCCAACAATCAGGACATTCATCAACGATTTGAATAATTGCAGTTCCTTCTAATCCTGTTGCTTCAACACACATACCACAGTAAGGTGTTCCACCATTTTGAATTAATAAACCTTTATCCAATGCACCATATTTAGTACCTAAGATATCATCTCTTTCGAAAGAACATTTAACAACACCATTTGGTTGAACATCTAAGTTATTATACCAAGTACCATGACCATGATCATCAACAGAACCAGTACAAGCAGTTCCAGTACCACCCCCGTTACCACATGGTGAACATGATGCTCCACCACAATCAATTCCAGTCTCATCTTGGTTTTGTATTCCATCAGAACACGTTGCACCACCAGTACCAGCACCAGTAGATTCAGCTCCAATTTCAACTCTCTTTATACCGAAAGTTACTCCATCCGATGCTGATCTCCAACCAAATGCTCTAATGTCATTCTTCCCAGTAAAATCAATCCATTCTTGCTCATTTCCTGCAACAGCAGCAAGATCAATAACGAATCTTTCATCTGCATTTGCAGTTGTAAATGTTAATGTTGGAATTACTCCACCAATATGTGTAGAACTACCTAATCCCCACGCTGTACCTCCTGCACCTACAAAAAATTCAAGCTTTGCTCCAATTTCGCTTGATCTTGCAATAATTGTAACTTCTGTATGATTAGTAAGGTCTATTCTATCAGCATCAAATGCAGTAGTACAACCTGATCCATTTATGTAAGGAATAGGATACCATGCAGCTCCAGCCCATTGAGGAATACTAGCTACAGAAGTCATTGTACAATAACCATCTCCAAGTAAGTGATCTCCTGCTTCGAATGAAGTTCCGTTATCCATGATAGCATGAGTTCCTGGGAAACCATAAGATAAATAACAATTTGAAAGTGGATCTGTGTTATCGTAGATCAAACCTGTACCAGCACTATTTAACTGCGCACTTGCAGTTAATGTAGCTGTTCCAAGTATAAAAATTAGTAATTTTTTAATCATTTTTTAGAGTTTAATTATTAAGTGTTACTAATTTAAATAACATCGTCGTTTAAAGCTTTTAAATTAATTTCAATAAACTTATTTAAAAGCTTAACAACAAACCCTAACACATTCATATATAAATAGATATGAAAACAAAACCAGTCAACCTTGATTTTATTAAAAAAATATGATTATCCCGATATAATCAACGTATACATCTATGAAATACATTAACATATCTACGAAATCGAAATCGGATAATAACAAGAAAAATATAAACTGTATTTACAACAGTATTTTGAAAGGTGACTTTTTATTAATGAAGCACTTTTTTCACTCTACCAACAATGCCATCATCAAGCATAACTTTAATACCATGTGTATGCTTAGTGTTCTTTGTAAGAATTCTTTTTACTACACCAGTTGTAAGCTCACCACTTCGTTGGTGAGGTTTTTGAACAACTTCTACCTTACTGCCAAGTTTAATGTTTATGAGGAAAGAACCGTCTGACTTATCCATTATTTCAATTCTTCTTTTATAGCTTCAACTAAAAGATCACACTCCTTTTTACCAATAGTCATTGGCGGTAACAATCTCAAAATATTTGGGTTACCACATCCACCAGTAAAAATCTTATGTTTACTTAATAATGAAGAACGTAATGCTTTTCCATCACCGTTAACCACTAATCCAAGCATTAAACCTCTTCCTGTAATCTTAGAAATTTTATTAACCTTAGAAAGGTTTTCTATTAGATAATCACCCCACTTCTTAGCGTTGGATAATAATGATTCGTTTTCTATAATTTCAAGAACAGCCAATGAAGCAGCACATGCTAAATGATTCCCTCCGTATGTTGTCCCTAATAAACCAAAACTAGCTTTAAAGGCTGGAGATAAAACAACTCCTCCAATTGGAAAACCGTTACCCATTCCTTTAGCCATAGTAATAATATCTGCTTTTATCTCAGCATGCTGATGGGCAAAGAAATCACCAGTTCTACCGAAACCACTCTGTACTTCATCTAATATTAAAACAGCTTCGTACTTATTTGCTAAAACTCTTAAACCTTGTAAAAAATCATTTGTTGGTTCAATTATCCCAGCAATTCCTTGAATTCCTTCAATGATAATTCCTGCAACATCTCCTTCTGCTAAAGCGTCAGAAACTGCATCTAAATCATTTAAAGGTAAATATGTAGTATTGATATCTCCATTAAATTCTGATTTCATTTTTGGTCCATCAGTAACTTTTAATGCACCACCTGTTCTTCCATGAAATCCTTTTTCGAAAGCTAAAACTCTTGAGTTTCCTGTATGGAAACTTGCCATCTTTAAAGCATTCTCAACTGCTTCTGCTCCACTGTTACATAGGAACAAATTATAGTCGTTATATCCTGAAATCTCTCCTAATTTATTTGCTAGATCTACTTGAGTATTATTGATGACAGAATTTGAATAAAATCCAATTTTACTCAATTGATCAGTAATCTTAGAAACGTAATGTGGATGAGAATGCCCTACCGAAATAACAGCATGTCCTCCATAAAAATCAAGATATTCTGTTCCTTCTTTATCGTAAACATATGACCCACTCGCCTTAACTGGTTCGATAGGGAATAATGGATATACTTCAAATAAATTCATGGTCTATAATTTAAAATGCAACAGTTTTCAATTTCAATCCAGTCTTTTCTTCTAATCCAAATAACAAGTTCATATTCTGAACAGCTTGTCCAGACGCCCCTTTTAACAAGTTATCGATTGCACTTTGAACATAGATATTTCCATCATGTAATTCAACTTGAAGAATACATTTGTTTGTATTAACAACTTGCTTTAAATCTAGTGCTCCATCTATCACGTGGATAAAAGGGTGATCGCTATAATATGATTTATAAAGCGCAATTGCATCTGCCTCAGAACCAGAAAACTTAGTATAAACACTTGCTAAGATTCCACGTGTGAAGTTTCCTCTGTAAGGGATAAAGTTTACAGCCTGACTAAAGTTAGGTTGTAAATGTTTTAAAGTTGCTTTGATCTCTTTTAAGTGCTGGTGTGTAAACTGTTTGTAAACACTTATGTTTCCATTTCTCCAAGAGAAATGTGATGTGTCACTTGGTACTCGTCCTGCTCCTGTTGAACCTGTTACCGCACTTACATGAATATCATCAGAAATTTTTCCTTCGCTTGCTAAAGGCAGCAAAGCAAATTGAATTGCAGTTGCAAAACAACCTGGGTTAGCTATTTTAGTAGCCGTTTTAATTTTTTCTTTTTGAAATTCTGGTAATCCATAAATGAATCCAGATGTATCACTTTCAAAGTCGTCTATAGAGTGACGGAAATCTGTACTTAAATCAATTATTTTTGTTTGCTCAGAAATATTATTGTCTTCCAAGAACACTTTTGATTTACCATGAGGTAAACACAAAAACAAAACATCAACTTCAGTTAACTCATTAGAAAAAACCAATTCAGTTTCTCCCAATAAATCTCTATGTGTTTTATGTACGGCATTCCCAGCTTGAGAAGTACTGTAAACATACTTTATATCAACGTTTGGATGATTAATTATAATTCGTAGCAATTCACCTCCTGTGTATCCTGCTCCTCCTGCAATTCCAACTTTAATATTCATAATGTTATGCTTTATTAATCGTATGATTAGTCCTCGAACAAACCATTTACTTTATTAAAAATAATGTTTGGTACTGCTGCAATTTTAGAGAATCCTCTTACATCGTTTCCATCCCAAAGTGTATTCATTTCACCATATTGAGCAGCTGTACTATTCATTAAATCGTGCTTACTTTCAATTCCTAAAACTTGGAAATGATTTGGCGACAATTTAACTTTTACTGTTCCTGTTACATACTTCTGTGTGTCTTCAAGGAATGTTTCTATGTTTCTCATTACAGGATCTAAAAACTGACCTTCATGTAGTAAGTTCCCATACCAGTTCGCCAATTGTTCTTTCCAATATAATTGCCATTTAGTAAGCGTGTGCTTTTCTAAAGTATGGTGTGCTTTTATAATAATTAATGGTGCAGCAGCTTCAAAACCAACTCTTCCTTTAATTCCTACAATTGTATCTCCTACATGAACATCTCTTCCAATTCCAAACTGACAAGCGATTTCATTCAATTTATTGATTGCATCAATAGGTGCTAAATCTTCACCATTTAATCCAACAATTTCTCCTTGTTTTATTGTTAATTCAACCTCTTCAGTATCTGTTCTTTCAACTTGAGAAGGGAAAGCCTCATCAGCTAAAAATTGATCAGAAGTTAAAGTTTCCTTTCCTCCTACAGATGTACCCCAGATTCCTTTATTGATAGAATATGCAGCTTTACTCCAATCTCCTTCAACACCATGTTTCGTTAAAAACTCGATTTCATCCTCTCTTGATAATTTATTATCTCTAATTGGTGTTATTATTTCTGCTTCTGGATAAACAATATGGAATGCCATATCGAAACGAACTTGATCATTTCCAGCACCTGTACTTCCATGTGCAATAGCGTCTGCACCTAATTCCTTAGCATACTGTGCAATTGCAACTGCTTGGAAAATTCTTTCGGCACTAACACTTAATGGGTAAGTATTATTCTTTAATATATTTCCGAAAATTAAATACTTAATACAACGATCGTAAAAATCTTGAGTAACTGTAATTGCCTTATAAGAAGTCACTCCAATTGTATTAGCTCTTTTCTCTACGAACTCTAACTCCTCTTTAGAAAATCCTCCAGTATCAATTAATACTGCATGAACCTCATATCCTTTATCTCCTAAATACTTTACACAATAAGTAGTATCTAAACCACCACTATATGCTAAAACAACCTTTTTCATAATTTATTTATTAAAGTATGCGTTCTATTTTTTCTTCTTTTCTGCCTTTGGGTCCATGAGCATTCCTGTACACAAACAATGTTTTTTATCCGTTCTAGTTAAGATGTCGTAATTAACACAACTCATACACCCTTTCCAAAACTGTTCATCATCTGTCAATTCACTAAATGTAACTGGGACATAACCCAAATCTGAATTAATTTTCATTACAGGTAATGATGTTGTCAAACCAAATATTTTAGCGTCTGGAAATTTTTTTCTTGACAACTTAAATGCGAATTCTTTAATTTGCTTAGCTAAGCCAAAACCTCTATATTCTTCACTTACTATTAATCCTGAGTTTGCAACATATTTATTGTGTCCCCATGATTCGATATAACAAAAGCCTGCAACAACATCTCCATCAACGGCAATGATCGCTTTTCCTTCTTCTATTTTTTGAATGATATACTCAGGTTTACGTTTTGCAATCCCAGTTCCTCGCTTTTCTGCAGCATCACTAATTAAATCCACGATTAAACTCGCGTACTTTATGTGATTTTTGTTAGCTACTTCTATTTCGATTTTCATCTTTCTAAATATTAATTTGAATTTTTAATGAACTCTTTTAACTAGGATTTAAATATCCTGTTTAACTAAACCCTTGCAGGCCTGCGAATTCTAATCCTATTTAGAACAACTAATTTGATGATATGTTGAGATGCACCTTTCATAAGTGGAGTGCAAAGATAATAAAAATCTGTTGAGGATGCATGTAAAGTCTACACTAACTTATAGATGAGTAATCTGAAATAGTTTTTGAATGAAAACCTTTACTTCCATAAATCCATTTTCTCTAGCTTTAATTCATTCCCAAAGAAAAATTTCGTGCTCTTTTCAAAAGACTTAGTATAGTCTGAAACGTAAAAATGATGACTGTTGTTAGCCTTATTAGACAGTAAGTCCTTTTCTTCTAATGCCTTTTTAACTGAAGCTGCAACCACTTTAGCACTATTGATAATTTTTACTTTTCTATTATTATCCGCATAAAATTCTTCAACTTCACTTTCAATTAACGGGTAATGGGTGCAACCTAAAATTAAAGCTTCAACATCCTTAATGTTTTTCTTGTTTAAATATTCTGCAATTACAGTTCTAGAAATAGTATTGTTAAAGAAGCCTTCTTCAATCATTGGCGCTAACAGAGGAGTCGCTAGCGAAGCTACTTCTATATTTTCGTTGATGTTCTTAATCGACTTAGGGTAAATTCTTGAACCAATCGTTCCTTTTGTTGCTATTACTCCAACCTTGTCATTTGAATTGTTGATTGCAATATGCTGAGCAACAGGATCGATAACATTAAGTAAAGGAAAGTCTATTGGTAAGATTTTCTTTAATGGTTTTGAGGCCACTGACGAAGCTGTGTTACAAGCAATAACAATAGCCTTGCAATTCTTTTCCAGTAAAAACTTACTGATCAAAGCTGAGTAATGCTTAATAGAATATGCTGCTTTATCACCATATGGAAAGTGAGCTGTGTCTCCGAAATAAATAATTTGCTCGTTTGGAAGAATCTTTGCAATTTCTTTAGCAACAGTTAATCCTCCAATTCCACTATCAAATATTCCTATTGGTGCGTCTTTATTCATTTAGCTAAAATAAAAAAAGCTGTCCCAAATTATGGAACAGCTTTATTATCCGTTAATATTTTATACTATCTCCCAACTGGTAAATTAGGATTTTGAGGTAAAGCTTCAGCAGTTAAACCTAATGAAAGTCTTACTTGTTTTGTAATGTTTGTTCCTCCTGAATATAATGTAGCCGCTTCTTCTAATACATAAGTATATCCATCTTTCTTAGCGATTGTTTCAATTGCTTCAGCAAGTTTTTCTTGTAATGGAAGTGCCAATTCTTGTTCTTTTTGTTGAGCCATTTGTTGAAACTGAGGAACAGTTTCTCTTTCTAATTTTTGTTTTCTAGCTCCTAAAGATGATTCTTTCATTTTAGCAAGTTGAGGAGATAATGTTGCCTGCTCAGCAATAAATTTTTGAATATCTGTATCTAATTGATTTTGCTGACGCATGTATTCTGCTTCTAATTCTTTCGCAAATTGTTGAAGTTTTTGAGGAATTGAATCTTTTGCTGCTAAATCTCTAATAATTTCCTGAGAGTTAATATGAGCTAATTTTTGTTTTTGTGCGAATGTTGAAAATGATAATCCAACTGCTAAAAGTATAAGTGCAAATTTTTTCATTGTTATCGTGTTTTATTAGTTTTTATTTAAGAGCGTAATATTACTACAAATATCCTAATTTTTTTAGAACTAGATCTGTTTTATCGTATTTAGAATTATAGTACAATACAGCAACATCTGAAGCAGAATCTAAAACGAAAGCATAACTTCCTTTTTGAGCAACTTCCTGTATAGCAGTGTAAACCTTATCCTGAATTGGTTTTATTAATTTCTGACGCTCCTTATAAAGGTCTCCATCAGAACCAAAATGTTTCTTTTTTAAATCAGATAAATTAAATTTCGCTTTATTTATTTCCTCTTCACGCTGATTTCTCATGCTTTCAGAGAGCAAAATTTTATCTGCTTGGTACGTAGAATACAATTGATCAATTTGCTTGGAAGCTTTTTCAATATTCTCTTGATATTGTTTAGCTAAACCATCTATTTTTTCTTGTGCTTCTGCGTACTCAGGTATCTGGTTTAAAATTTCTTGCGTATTTACAAATGCTATTTTCTGCGCCTGCATTGAGAAGGCAACTAGCATACCAAACGAAAATAAAAATGCGATTTTTTTCATAATACTATTTTTTACCATCCACTTAAGTTCCCTCCGAATGTAAATGTGAATTGCCCTGGGAAAGATGAGAATGTAGGTGCAACAACATCATTAGCTGGATTGAATGGGAAACCATAATCAAACCCTAACATTCCTAACATTGGTAAGAATAATCTAACTCCCATTCCTGCAGTTCTTTTAACATCAAAAGGATTGAATTGACTTAATGATGCGTAAGTGTTTCCTGCTTCCGCAAACGCTAAAGCGTATATTGTTGCTTGAGGCTGTAAACTAATTGGATATCTTAATTCGAAAGTATATTTAATTGCTGCAACTCCTCCATTATTTGCTTCACCTTTATAAACGATGTTTGATGAATTTGCTTCAGTAAATCCTCTAAGTGGAATAATTTCTCTTCCATCAATATTATATCCAGTTAAACCTGAACCTCCCATATAGAATCTTTCAAATGGTGAAGTTCCGATGTTTTTATTATAACTAGCTAAAACTCCAAAATTCACTTTAGAATACAATACCAAGTTTTGAACGATCTTGCTATACCAACCTGCGTGGAACTTATACTTGTGATATTCTATCCATTTAAATTTATCTACATCATTCGTCATTGCTGCAATTGCAGCATCTGAATTTGCCCATGAAACAGCAGGTAATGAGAATTGACCGATTAAACTAAACTCTCCTCCTGATCTTGGATAAATCGGTTGATCAATACTACTTCTAGATAATGTTAATTTTAAATTTAGGTTATTAAATTTCCCTAATTCCTCTTGTGCAATATTTAATCCGCTATAGTTAAATACATCATAATGTTGGTATCCAACACTAGCTTGGAATCTGAAAAAGTTATCTGGAACTTTTAATCTTGTTCCCCAACCTAAACTAGCCCCTGTAATATACTGATGACCATCAGTACTTGTACTCTTTAGTCTTGTATGATAAATAGAAGTACTTAATGAATTAGGTCGTTTACCACCTAACCATGGTTCCATAAAACTAAAGTTATATGATTGGTACCATGCTCCAGAAGACTGAGCTCTGATACTTAAAGTCTGACCATCTCCTGATGGAATTGGACTCCAAGATTCCTTTTTCCAAAACTTATTTAGGGAGAAGTTATTAAAACTTAATCCCAAAGTACCAACAACTCTACCTGCTCCATAACCTCCTTGTAATTCAAACTGATCAGAAGGTTGTTCTTCAACAATAAATTCAATATCTACAGTTCCATTTGCTGGATTTGGTTTTGGATTAACTTGTAGTTTTTCTGGATTGAAATATTTCAAGTTAGCAAGTTCTCTTTGAGATCTAATAATATCGGACCTCTTAAACAACTCTCCTGGTTTTGTATATATTTCTCTCAAGATTACATGATCACTAGTTTTAGTGTTTCCTACTATTGTAATTCTACCAACAATTGCTTGCTTTCCTTCGTAAATCTTAACTAATAAATCGATAGAATCATTTTCAACCTTAACCTCAGCAGGCTCTAAGTTGAAGAACAAATAACCATCATCTAAATACAAAGAACTGACATCAGTTCCTGCTGGATCCATTGACAATCTTTGTTGTAATTTTTGCTCATTGTAAACATCACCTTTGTGAATATTTAAATATCTCTTTAAAAACTCATTTGTGTATTTAGAATTTCCTGAAAAGTTGATATTTCTAAAGTAATAGCGAGTTCCTTCATTAACAGTAATTTCCAATTTAATTCTGTTATCAGCAGTTCTAATTAAAGTATCTTTTACAATCTTCATATCTCTGAATCCAAACTGCATATATGCTGCTTTCACAGCCTCTAAATCCGCTTGATATTCTTCATCAACTAATTTTGAAGATTTAAATACATTCCATAATCTGAACCTTTTTGTTTCAGCCATGGCTTTTCTAAGCTTATTATCTGGTAAAGCTCTGTTCCCTTTGAATACAATGTCCTCAATCCTAACTCTTGGACCTTCATCAACATCAAAATTCAATATTACTTTATTATTTTTCGTCGTATCATTTACTGTATGATGTGTAATCTTCGGGTATAACCTACCTTCTTCTTCGTAAAATAATTTGATTTTACTTTCAGCAACCAATACAATGTTTTTAGAATAAGAACTGTAAGTTAATGGGTTCAAAATTTCTTCCAAATCCTCTCTATCACTTTTACTCGCTGATTTCCCCTCTTCTGTTTTTAAGACTTTAATTGATGAAACCTGTGGTGCTTCTTTAAATCTAAATAGTAAATCAACATTTTCACCTTCAATTTTAGAAACAAAAAGCTGAATATGTGTGAAAATTTTATGCTCCCATAGTTTATGAATCGCTTTAGCAGTTTCATCTCCTGGTATATGTAATTTCTGACCTTCAGACAATCCACTTCTGATTAAAATCGCACTTTTATTTAAAGTTGTTCCCTCAATAGAAATGGAACGGATAGTATAATTTTTACCGATCTCTAAAGCTGGTTCTATATATTTTGGAATTACAATACTATCTTTTGCTGAAGAATCTAAAGTTGTAGATGCTACTTCTACCTCTTGAGCTAAAGTGATTAAAGCCGAAAAGGCAAATATAATTGAGCTAACTATTTTTTTCATTAATTCTTTTTTTCCGTTAATTGTTCACTAGTTTTTCCAAAACGTCGTTCTCTTCCTTGATAACAAATTAACGCATCGTATAAATCTTCCTCACGGAAGTCTGGCCATAATTTTGGCGTAAAATATAATTCTGAATAAGCCAATTGCCACAATAAAAAATTACTTATTCTATGTTCTCCTGATGTCCTAATCATTAATTCTGGATCAGGAATATTTTTAGTATAGAGGGCGTTATCTATAGTTGATTCATTTATTGATTCCACATCAAGAGTACCATTCTTAACTTGTTCAACGATATTCTTAACTGCTTCAGTCATTTCTGATTTTGCAGAATAACTTAAAGCTAAAACTAAAGTCATATGAGTATTATGGGCTGTATCATTTATGGCTGTCTGCAATTTCTCTTGAGCATTTTTAGGAAGACTACTTAAATCTCCAATTGCCATCAAACGAATTTTATTTTTGTTTAGTGTTTTAACTTCTTTTTTAATCGTATCAATTAAAAGATTCATTAAAGCATTAACCTCCAATTTAGGTCTGTTCCAATTTTCTGTAGAGAATGCATAAAGTGTAATAAACTTAATCCCAATCTTCGCACTTGCTTCTATAGTTGCTTGTACAGCCTTAACACCACTCTTGTGCCCGAAAATCCTAAGCTTACCTTTTTGTTTAGCCCAACGACCATTCCCATCCATGATGATTGCAACATGATTTGGAATATTATCCTTATTTACTTCTTCGAAAGACGCCATTAACTGAAAAATTCAACTTTTAAATGCACAAAAATAAACTTTAATTAAATGATCGACAAATGTCTTTCTTTGATAGATTCACAAAAAGTGTTATTCCTGTAAAAATATACCAATCTTTTGAGTATTTATCGCCTCTTTTCATATCCCCAATATCATCATATTCTGTAGAATTAGCAATGTTTTGTTGAGCTGTACTTCCTGAAGCAGATGTAGGGAGGTAAAAAGTACTTACATCATCCAAATAATCTGTAAATGTTTTTCTAATTCCCCAATCCAAGGATAATCCAAAACGATTCATTCTAAATTTAACTCCTACTCCCATAGGTATGGTTAATAAATGTTTAGAATAAGAACTTCCTTCGGTTTCCAAATTTGAAGTAGCTATACTTATTCCATTGTAATTTGCCTGCGGGTTATGATGCGCATAAGCAAATCCAAGATAACCATATGGTGAAACGATATGTGCTTGTCCATCTTTAGCTGAGAAGGGGAAAAAATTCAATTCTACAACACTACTAATTTCCATTATGTCTGATGTAAATGAAAAATTACGACCTGTATTGAATGAACTATTACTATTTTGATCATTCCCTTCAATAGTCCCGAAAGTAAGTGCAAACTTAAAATTTAAACGTTGGTCATAATTATACCTAAGCATCGGCCCGTAAGCTAAATTTATAGGATAAAAATGATTCTTATTTATTTCTCCCAGATAATAAGACCCACCGCCAAATATACCAAGTTCCCAAGAAGAAAAGGTTGTTCCCAATTTACCATTGGCCTTACATGAGAAGCTAAGTAAAAAAATGAAAATGATATAGAAGAATTTATTTCTCATGCATAAAAAAACCCAAACGTAGAAGTTTGGGTTTTTAGTATTTTTAGTTCGTTTGTGATTAACGGAATTTCGGCATACCAGTTCTTGAAGTCTTCAGCTTGTAATTCGCATTGATCAACAAAAACATATATGAATCATTATCCGTAGGATCTCCTCTTTGCTGATAAGCTGCAGATCCAAGCCAAGTACCTCCAGTAGGATCAGCTGCTAAAGCTGCTGTTGATCCATATGCTGCTTGCAATTGATCATTTGGAAAATACGTAGTACTAACATCATCAATATAATCAGTAAATGTTTTTCTTAGTCCATATTCAATTCCAACTAACCATCTTCTATCAACAGCCCATTTAAGACCTCCACCAACTGGAATTGCTAATTGAAATCTACTATATGGACTTCTAGTTGGAGATAAGTTTTGACCTTCTGTTCCTAAATCATATAAATTCTCCCAATTTCCAGCTACTTTTCCTTGTGGATTAAAGAAGAAACCTGCAATTCCGAAGAACCCATACGGGTATATTCCCATTTTCTTGATTCCCTTAACTCCTCTTAATTTAAACCTATGTCCTCTTTTTTCTTTTCTTAAGTAGAATTCAAAATTATATCCAACCTCTGCAATATGTGCTCTAAAGTTTAAATTTCTAGCTTGTCTTAATGGTTCGTCTGTTAATGCATCATCACCTGCAACCATTCCCCATGTTAATGTGAATTTTGAAGCTAACTGTGGTGTATGCTTAAACCTAAGTCCTACCATTAAAGAAGGACGAGTAGTTCTCATTTCCAAATCCTTCATATAATCAGTACCAACTTGATCAGCACCTCCTAATTCACCAAGGAAGTTAGAAACTCCTATTCCGTAAATAGCTTCCCATCTAAAACGCTTCCATCTCTGGGCGTCAGCTCCTAAAGAAGCTCCGATAAGTATAACGAGTAATAGTACTTTTACCTTCATTTTCAGTTGTTTTAACACACTTAGAACAAACAAATATATAGTATGTTATCATCTAAGCCAAATTGTAAGAACATTTATCTACTTAGTTCCTAGTATCCAAGCCCCAGCTTAACTTATTTCTTATGGTTGTAAAAAATGAATGTTCAGGTGTTCTAACAACATTCATGTAAAATTCTCCATTCTCAATAACTAGTTCTTCATCAATTTTAATTGGCTCACTACGTGCATCTAACGCTACTAAAAACTCATCATCCCTTCCTTCTAACTTTAAAGTTATTTTCTTGTTATCAGGAATAATTAATGGTCGTACATTTAAATTATGTGGTGCAATTGGAGTAATAATAAACACTTCACTCCCTGGCATTACAATCGGCCCAGAACAACTAAGATTATACCCTGTAGAACCAGTTGGAGTTGAAATTATTAAACCATCTGCCCAATAAGAGTTTAAATAATCGTCATTTACATATGCGTGTATAATCATCATAGAGGAAGAATCTTTTTTATGCACCGTAACTTCGTTCAATGCATAATTAATATCTCCAAAATGATTAGCCTTAGTTGTTAATTTTAAAACACTCCGCTTATCGTATTTAATGTTTCCTTTTAATATTTCAGATAGAGGGGCTTTTACCTCTTCAGTTGAAATACTCGATAAAAAACCTAATCGTCCAGTGTTAATTCCAAATACTGGCACTCCTGAATTCCTCACAATAGATAAAGAATCCAATATTGATCCATCTCCTCCCAAACAAATTAAAAGATCAAAGTTTGTAATTTCATCCGAATAAGAAAATTTACCAAAACCTTCTACTCCTACTACATTCCCTTTCATTTGCTTGTACAAACCTGAGTATATACAAACCTCTTTTAAATTAGTATGTGATTTTAAATAATCAAATAAATTTTGAAAGGTAGTTAGTTTATCAGGATTGAATTTTATACCGTAAATCGCAATTTTCATAGAAATCTATTTGGATGGTTTTACAACAATAAGCAAAAATTAAATAGGCGCAACAAAATTTAAATAAAATCCTGCCAACCCATCTTTGTTAATCGACACTTCCGTTCGAATTACCATATCATAATAAGAAACCCAATCAAAACCTGTCCCGACTCCCCAAAGTAATTTATTATTTAAAGAATTTCCACTATTTTTTTGATGCACATATCCAAAATCTGAATAAATATTCCAATACATAGCAAAGTGGGCTTTACTAAACTTCTTCCATTTCCGTATTAACGGTAATGTGAATTCCTTTGGTGCCACAAGTTGAAACTTATAATTTGTTTTTGCCAAAAATGAAGCTTGTCCAAAAACTACATATGGCTCGTAACCTCTTACATATTCATGGAATCCGAGTCCTGATTGAAAACGAAAAGGAATATCTTTTTGAGTAAAAACATTCATGTAAGCTCCTCCGGCTACAAAATGCCGCTTTTTAAGATGCTTATATAATCTGAAATTAGATGTAACCCGTGTTACAAACAAATCTGATTTATCAATACTCCCTAATCCAAACTGACGTACGCGAAAATCGAAAAAATGTCCTGTTAGAGGGTAGTTTTTACTAAACCTTTTATCAATTTTACACCAATACATTAAGGCTATATATTTTAAAGATCCATCAGTATTTCCAAAATATGCTACGCTATTATCATTTAATTCATGCGCACTAGATAGATCCTTAAATTCGATTGCAAAAGTTTGTAAATTATAAAACCCAGACCTTAATGTGAATTCAACCAATGCACTAAATTCATTAAAAATAATATCTGAATCATTTTTAATGTAATTCATTTCATTATTTTCCACCCCAGAAAAAATTTCATTTTGAGTTCCATAACTTGCCCCAATCTTCAATCCTCCACGTTGATTTTTTGTTAAATACGGTATTTGATATTTAAATCCTATTTTTTTTGTAAACCCATAATAGAATTGACCTTGAAGGGTTTGATTTAAACCTAAAAAGTTATTCCTGTTTACAATTAATCCATATTCAATCCGAGAAAAGTTTTTGGTTTTCCACCACTCCGAAAAGTTTCTGTCTTGAAATTTTATAACAACCTGAGGCCACAAGTACCACCGTTCTTGTAATTTAATTCTTGCAACCCACATTCCAAGAGTATCAACAAATACTACTTTTGTAAAGTTAAATAGAGATGTGTTTAGCAAGTTGTTTTCCGCATCAGATACATATTTAGCAGTATCAGAAAACAGTATTGTATCTTGAACTGAAAAGGATACTTCCCTTAGAATAATTCGTTTCTTGGTTGTTTTATTTCCTGAGATTTCAATCTTTGATAAAACAAAAGAATCTTGCCCGATTACATTAAAGGATAAAAAAACAACTATTAAAACGAGTATACCTCGCACAACTAGATATTTAAATACTTCATAAATTGATCATAGCGACGTTCTAAATCTTCATCGTGTATACTTTGATGAAACGATGCCTTCACTTCGTAATCATATCTATTAAAAGCTGCAATTATAGAAGTTAAATCAGACTTATTTGTTTTAACAATTAGTTCAATTTTTAATGAATCTTCTTGAGCTGAAATATATGATGATAAAATTTTCGCATTATCATCTTCAATAATATGTGCAACTTGAGCCAAAGAATAATCTCTAGCATTTAGTGCTAAAATAATAATACCTCCTGCGACATTTGCATTTGTGATTTTTGTAAATTCACTTGCCAAATCTTGAATTGAAATTACGCCTAGATATTGTTCTTTAACATCCAATACAGGAACAACACTTAAATTGAATTCACTAATTAATGCAATGATTTCATAAGAATGACTAAATCCATTAACATATGGTCTAGTTAAATTTGGCTTTGTTTCGTTTAAAGGAAGAGAATCATCATCCAAATCATAAATCTCATTATCAGAAATCAAACCGCGATATTCTCCAGCCTCAACGACTGCAAGATGTGAAACACGATTTTCATCCATAATTTCCAATGCTTTCGAACCAGAATCGGTACAAGAGATTGATGGAATATGAAGTGATATTATTTCTTTCGCTATCAATTTAAATTTCGTTAAATGATTTTTATAAAACTTTACGCTATTCAAAAGTAGTATTTTTTTAGCTTTGCATCATTATTTTAATAGATTATCAATGACTGTACTTAGCGTTAATATTAATAAAATTGCAACTCTTAGAAATTCTAGAGGAGGAGATACACCTAATTTAATTGAGGTTGCATTAGATTGTGAGCGCTTTGGTGCTCAAGGGATCACTGTTCACCCTCGCCCAGATGAACGTCACATTAAATATCAAGATGTTAAGGAATTAAAACCTCTTTTAACAACTGAATTTAATATTGAAGGCTATCCAAACAAAGGTTTTAATGAGTTGGTTATTGCAAATAAACCTGCTCAAGTAACACTCGTTCCTGACCCGCCAAATGCAATTACAAGTAATGCAGGTTGGGATGTCCAATCGAATTTTGAATTTTTATCAAATACAGTGAAGGCTTTTCAAGCAGAAGGCATTAGAGTTTCGTTGTTTGTTGAAACTGATAAGACTCAAATTGAATGGGCAAAGAAAACGGGAGCTGAGCGTATTGAATTATATACAGAAGATTACGCTAAGAATTTCACAATCGACAAGTTCAGTGCAATTGCTCCATATAAGGAAGCAGCTGAATATGCACATGAAATTGGATTAGAAATAAATGCTGGACATGATTTGAATCTTGAAAACTTAAACTTTTTCGCAAAAGAAATTCCATTTTTGAAAGAAGTATCCATTGGTCATGCACTTATTGCAGATGCTTTATACTTAGGATTGGAAAATACAGTTCAATTATATCGTCGTGCTTTAAATACTGAAGAATGAGTTTGAATTATAAAAAATACGGAGAAGGAAGTACAACTTTAATCATATTACATGGTTTGTTTGGTTCGTTAGATAACTGGCAAACCCTAGGGAAAAGGTTTGGAGAACACTTTACAACTTATATCATTGATCAAAGAAACCATGGAAAGTCACCTCATCTTGACACACACAATTATCAAGAAATGGCTAATGATTTAAATGAATTGATGGATGAGCTTAATGTTGAGGACGCGTATATCATTGGTCATTCTATGGGCGGAAAAACTGCGATGCAATTCTCAATTGAGCAACCTCATCGCGTACGAAAAATGATAATTGTTGACATTGCTCCTAAATATTATGCTCCACATCACCAGGATATAATTGGCGCATTAGAATCTATTGATTTTAATATAGATAACGACAGGAAATTAGTTCAGGAAAAAATTGCTCAGAAAATAAACAACCCAGGTGTAATCCAATTCTTAATGAAGGGATTAACATGGGTAACAAAAGAACAACTTGGATGGAAATTCAATTTGAAAGTTTTAAGTGAGCAAATTGAAAACATAGGTGAAGAACTTACAGGCCATGCTTATTTCACTAATCCTACTTTATTTATAAGAGGAGAAAAATCAGATTATATAACAGATGATGATCTTGACATCATTGAAGAAGCCTTCCCTATGGCTCAGCATGTAACAATTGAAAACGCTGGGCATTGGTTACACGCTGAAAATCCAAATCAATTTTTTGATGAAGTAATAACATTTTTAAAATAGCATGGGATAATTGCGGAAGTTCCTTAACTTCATGCTTCGAAATATGTCTGACACTTTAATCATCATACCAACTTATAATGAAATCGAGAATATCGAGGATATTCTTCGTATCGTATTTTCATTAGATAAAGAATATCATGTTCTTATTGTTGATGATGGTTCACCTGATGGGACTGCCGATGCTGTTAAAAAGTTGCAAACTGAGTTTACTGGAAAACTTCATATAGAAGAAAGAAAAGGAAAACTTGGATTAGGGACTGCTTATATTCATGGTTTTAAATGGGCATTAGCTCGAGAATATGATTTTATTATTGAAATGGATGCAGATTTTTCTCATCCTCCAACTTCATTAATTGATTTATATAATGCTTGTAAAATTGAAGGTGGTGATCTTGCCGTTGGATCAAGATATGTTAGTGGAGTAAACGTTGTGAATTGGCCAATGAGTCGTGTTTTAATGAGTTATTTCGCCTCTATGTATGTTCGATGGGTAACACGGATGAATGTTAGAGACACAACTGCTGGGTTTGTATGTTACCACAGAAGAGTTTTAGAAAGAATAAACTTAGACAATATTAATTTTGTTGGTTATGCATTTCAAATTGAGATGAAGTTCACGTCATGGAAATTAGGTTTTGAGATTAAAGAAGTTCCAATCATTTTTACAGATCGTAAAAAAGGACAATCAAAAATGAGTTCCTCTATTTTTAAAGAAGCCATTTTCGGTGTTCTATTCATGAAAATAAAATCATGGTTTAGAAAGTATTAAGAAACTTTCGATTAGACTTATTACAAATTTCACGGTACGCAAATAAATGTACAAGCTATTCCATAGCTTTATAAGATGAAAAAAATATTACTGGGATTTAGTTTAATGTTAACAAGTGCTGTTTTTGCAGATAGCAATGATAATTTTAATATTGTAAAAACAAATCAAACTGTAACGATCGATGGTAATTTAAATGAATGGGGAGCAATTCCTAAAACTTCTAGTTTTTCGAACCACTCAACGGGAGCGAAAGGTACCGCAGGAGTATTCGCTCAAATGATGTGGGATGATAATAATTTATACATTGCTTTCACTGTTACAGATTCAGACATTACTGCTAATCACGTTAACCAAGATGATAATCTATTCGATAATGATGATCTAGTTGAAATGTTTTTTGATTTTGATGGGACTGGAAAAAATTATTTAGAATTAGGTGTTTCTGCAACAGGTGTAAACTACGATTTTAATATAACCTGTCCCGGAACAGGTGGTTGTGGTTCATGGAATTCAGATGGTATTTGGGATATTACTGGTTTAGATTCTAAAACTATCTTCAATGGAACTATTAATAATAATTCGGATGTAGACACCGGTTATACAGTAGAGATAAAAATACCTTTAAGTAGTTTATCTAATATGATCGGAGGAAATTATACTACAGTACAAGAAGGGACTACTTGGAGAGGAAACCTTTTCACAATTAATTATGATACAGGAGCTGGGAAACTTGCTGGAACTGATTTTCTTTCATGGAGTAATGTAGGGTCTCATGGGTTTCATCAACCTCCTCAATTTGCAACTTTTACATTCGGTGCATTATCAGTTGGGAATTAATAGGTTACCAACCCTAACATAGCAGTTCAAAAGTTAAGTGAGTACAATTATCAAATCACTTCAAATGAAGCTTTTTCAACAAGAGTGTTTAACACTTTAGGAAACGTGATTTTCTTGAAACAATTCAGAAGTATGTCAAAACTGTTGAGAAGATAATTAACAATACACGTATCACAATTAAATAAGTGATACGTGTAATATTTCTTAAGCAGTTAAAAGCTTAAAACCTCTACCGTGCATATTCACGATTTCTAATTTAGGATCTGCTTTCAAATATTTTCTGAGTTTTGTAATATAAACATCCATAGATCTAGCATTAAAATAGCTATCATCTTTCCAGATCTTATTTAATGCTACAGAACGTTCAAGTACATTATTAGAGTTCTCACAAAGTAACTTTAACAAATCAGCTTCTTTACTAGTTAACTTTTGATCAGCTCCTACGCCAGATAATACACGGCGATCATAATCAAATTTCAAATCTCCAACTTCAAAATTCCTTACATCAACTTGAACACTTGGTGTTCCTTGAGTTCTTCTTAAAATTGCCTTAATTCTTAAAAGCAATTCTTCCATTGAAAAAGGTTTTGCAAGATAGTCATCTGCTCCACTTTGAAATCCTTCTATTTTATCTTCTTTTAATGATCTAGCTGACAAGAAGATTATTGGTATATTTTTATCTGTATTTCTAATCTCTTTAGCCAATGTAAAACCATCTTTAATAGGCATCATTACATCTAGAGCGCAAATATCAAAAGTACCGGCAATAAAAGCTTTAAACCCCTTATCTCCATCTCTTTCCAACTGACAGTCGTATCCTTTAGCATTAAGGTATTCTTGTAATATCGATCCTAAATTTGGATCATCTTCAACTAATAATACTCTTACTTTGTCGCTCATGATTTTAACTGATTAAATGGTATATAAAAACTAAATGTGGAACCTTTCCCAATACTACTGTTTACTTTCACCGAACCTTCGTGTTTTTCAACAACAGCTTTAACGTAACTCAGTCCCAATCCAAATCCTTTCACATCGTGAACGTTTCCAGTTGGAACTCGGTATAATTTATCAAATACTTTTACTAAATTTTCTTTTATAATTCCAATTCCCTCATCCTTAACATTAACCATGATTCCATTTCCTACATTATCAGAAGTTATTTCAAGTTTTGGTTGATTAGAAGAGTATTTAATTGCGTTGTCTATTAGGTTGCTGATAACATTGGTAATATGAATTTTATCAGCACTTACCATTACATTATGCGCTGTTAAATTTAAATTAATTGACCCTTCCCTGTTATCTAATCTTACTTTAGCTCTATCTACAACATTATAAATTACATCATGCAGATCAAGTTCAACTAGCTTCAATTTAAAATCTCCTTTATCAAGAACTGCACTTTGTAAAACATTTTCTACCAATGTCCCAAGTCGTTTATTCTCATCGTTAATAACATTTACATAATGGGAAATTCGTTCTCCAGTTTTAGGTATGTCTTTATCATTTAAAACTTCACACGCTAAGGATATTGTTGATATTGGTGTTTTCAACTCATGCGTCATATTGTTAATGAAATCATTTTTAATTACAGCTACTTTCTTTTGTCTTACTACTGCTGCAAACGTTATCCAAAAGGTAATTACGATCGTAAGAATAAAAATCGATGAGAGTGAAATAACACCACTAATAGACTTTAATAAAAACCCTTTTTCTTTTGGGAAAATTAAACTGAATCTATCTTGATTGTAAAAGAAATCATTAGGGAACAGTCTGAAAACATAGGGTGAATTGAAGAAAAGTTCTTCGTTGATACCTTTTTCTTTTAACACCAAGTTGTTACCCCTGAAAATCCCCAAGTTAAAACGCGTTGTAATCCCGTTGTGTTGAAGCTCTTCTTTTAAAATATTATTAAGTCTATGCGGATCAACCCTATCTACAACGGATTGAGGCTTTATATTTGTTAGATCTGCGATTAAATTATTAATGATTGCTGCCTTTGATCTAGAATTAAAAAATTCTTTTACTGTACCGCTAGTCTGTTTATTAAAAGATTCTTTTACGATGTTTCCATGCTCATCTTTTAATGTCTGAGTCGTTTTCTTTATAATTCTTCCGTCTGAAGTTTCAAATACACTCTCTTGTCTCATTTCTAAGGCAAAATTCTTAGAATTAACATTTGTATCAATCCTAGTTTGAGTACTTATTGTGAAAGGACTATGAGATGGATTATAGTTATTTCTAATAGCAGAGCTTTGCTGAGAATTTAATTTAGAAAGTTTTTCTATATGCTCCAATTTATAAACTGATGTACGCATAGAAGACAAAACATCAGCTCTGAACTGCTGCTCTTTAAGCGTTATCGCGCTTTTAAGCCAGTAACCTTGTACAACGATAATCCCCAGGAGAGCCCCTGTCATTACCATTACTAATATTTTTAAATGCTTTTCTTTCACGAGCTACAAAGATAGAAGTTAATTTATTTGTTCAAATAGGGTTAACCTTTTTTAACAACGACGCAACAATTTTACGAAATCTAAGTAGAAACCCTCGTATTTAATACCATTCAAATGACTTTAAAAAAACGATTTATAATAGGTTTTGCATTAATTATAGGATTACTTCTAGGTTCTTCTTTATACAGCGCGTTTAAAATTAACGCAATGCATGAAACCACAGAAAAGCTCTATAATCATCCATATACCGTTAACAATGCTATAGCAGAGATAAGATTTACACTTGGTGATTGTGATAAAATAGTTAGTGATCTTGCTTACGGGCAAATCACTGATTTGGAACTTGCAAAAAAAGAAGTGGAAAAGCATAGTGTAGTCATTGGTGAAAACCTTAAAATAATTAAAACACAGTTTTTAGGCGACCAATCATATTACAATGATTTTCTCGACAAAAGTAAAGAATTAGAAAAGTCATATTTAGCGATTTTTGCCTTTGCATCAGAATCTAATCTTGATGCTGGTATTCAAGAGTATAAAGAAAACACCAAAATACATTATTTAGAGAACCAGAGAATACTTGATAAATTCTTATCCTTTGCAAAAGAAAAAGGTAATGAGTTCCTTTTAAATTCAACAGAAGACAAAGAATCTACCTTAAATTCTTTCATTATCATTTCAATTATTATAATCCTCTTAGCATCCGCTTTTGCATACAAGACATTACTTTCTTTTACTAAACCTATTAATTACGCTAAAGCAACTGCTGAAGAAATTGCAACTGGAAACCTATCTGTAAATTTCGAATTTTCTAAAAAGGATGAGATTGGGTCTTTATTAGAGAGCATTCAAATTATTGTAAATAACATAAAAAGGGCATCTGACTTCACTGAAAAAATTGGTGCTGGTGAAATTAATGCAGAGTTTGAGCCTGTTGGAGAACAGGATACATTAGGTCAATCTTTATTGGAAATGCGTTCAAAACTTCAAACGGTTGCAGAGGAAGATGAGAAACGAAATTGGTCTACACGCGGATTAGCCATTTTTGGGGAGATATTAAGAAGCGACTCAAATGATCTTAACCTATTTGGACAACAAATAATAACAAAATTAATTGAATACCTAAATGCTAATCAAGGAGGTGTATTCATAATTAATGATGTTGATCCAGAAGACCCAAAAATGGAGATGATAGCTGCATACGCTTATGATCGTGAAAAATACTTATCGAAAGAAATAAGAAAAGGTCAAGGATTAATTGGTCAATCTTGGGAAGAGAACAATAAGATATATCTTAAACAAATACCCCAAAATTACATTTCTATCAAGTCAGGGCTAGGAGATGCAAATCCAAGCTCTCTTTTAATAATCCCACTTAAAGAAAATGATGACATTTTCGGTATGATTGAATTGGCATCATTTAAAGAATTTGAAGAGTATGAGATTGAATTCTTAGAAAGGTTAGCTCAAAGTATTGGGGCAACTTTTAAGAACTTAAAAACAAATATTCAAACAACAAAGCTGTTAGCAGAATCTCAGAACATGCAAGAAACAATGCAAGAACAAGAAGAAACAATGCGTCAAAACATTGAAGAAATGCAAGCAACACAAGACATGATGGATCAAAAAGAAACTGAGTATCAAGATGAAATAAAAGATTTGAAAAAAGAAGTAAGAGGCTTAAAGGAAAATAATGAGTAGGTTATAAAAAAAGAAAGGTTTCACAAATGTGAAACCTTTACAAAACCCTTAACTATAAGAAACTACCTCTTATTACCTGACACAAATCTATGAAGTTAATTGTTCTTTTCATGGAACTAATCGTCAAAACGAAGAAAACAGATACTGAATTGACAATTTTAATACTTCAATCGAATTACAATACTTCACGGTTAATATAAAAAGTTATTTTTTTGTTGATTTTCCTTTCTGATTCAGGGTGAATCATCTGAATAAACAAAACATAAATTCCTGCTGTGATGGTTGATTTTGTTATTAAACTACAATCCCATATTAGTCTGTCTGATGCACCAAACAACATATTAGGAGCAAGTGTATGAATTACAATTCCTAATGAATTTATTACTTGAATCGATCCGATCCAACCTATTTCTTTCATATTAATATGAATTCTTAAGAAATCATTTACCCCATCGTTATTTGGAGTTATTACATTATGCTCTATAAACACATTTTCATGCTCTTCAATAACCTTACCCATCGTACTATTTGGTAAACCTGGTGTTCCGTAACCGGAGCTTGATGATGCGGAAAACCAATTTGTAGAATTATTACTTAAATTCGGAGATATCCGCTCTAACGAAATGTTTTCTGTTGAATTTAACTCCGAATAATGCCATGTATCTGAATATGACAAAGAATCTATAATTATCCCTTGCGTAGATATTAACAACACAACATCATCAGAATTGTTACATGAAGGTAAATTAGCATAATTTATTCTTCCACTTTCATTAAACTGTTGTTTTACCCAATCCAAGTCTTCTGTAAATGCAACTGTTTCTGATGGTGATATCAATTTGTCTTCTTTAGACAAGAAATGAACATCTGTAATCTTTCCATTCTCATCCAATGATCCGAATTGGAGCTTGCTTAGATTATAATAGTTACTTGAATTATTCAATATTTCTATAAAATCAGAACCTGAAACATCTGGATCAAACAATATTTCATTAATAATTAAATCATTTTTTTTTGATATCGTCGGGAGTGAAAATTTAAAGGAAGCTCCATCAAAAATCCCATCATCCCAACATGAATTTATGGTTTGATTAATTCTTAAATTGTAAATAGAATCAACTTTCATATGATCTGTAGAAACAGTTATTTCGTTACTTTCATAAAGTAATTGATATACAGAAAGATTATCTATTATAATAGAATCTAATACTGTCTCATTTTGAATTTCATAATTAAAAGTGATCTGTAAAGTCGTATCATTTATTGGAAAAACATGATCCAATTCAAAAACTATATCTTTTTCTAAAATTCCATTTACAGAATTAATAACTCCAGGAGTTCCACCATCAAAATTCCCAGATGCTTCCCAATTGTTAATTTTCAAACAAGGCTTTGTGACATCTATCATTTCTAATGACCAACCTCCACTCTGTTTATAAGCATCTTTATACCAATCTAAATTATAATCAACTTGATGAATACTTTGATTATTCGAAATAATTTTAATTTCAGAACCACTATTTAGAAGTGCTTTCTTTGGATAAATCACCAAGTACTCGTTTTGAGTCAAGACTGTATCAGGTAATATTTCACTCACCCCATCAACCCAAAGCACAATACTTCTCATTGGAAGTATTTGGCCTGATCTATTATACAATTCTACATATTCATCCGATAGTAAATTGATACTTGCATCGGGTGCAGCCATTACCTCAGTTATTATTAAGTCATATTGATTGAGATAATTAATAAATATAAATGTGTCAATCATCAAAGTATTTCCATCAACATCATGAATTGAATCAATGATATTTAATGTGAAATCACGTGAATCACTATAGTTTAAAACAATACTACTATCTAGTAAAACAACACTAGAAGGAGTTGGATTAAAATCAAGACGATTGTTTTTAATTCTTTCATTGAAGCACAATACTATTTCATTTTTAGAATTAACCTCCAGAGAAGTGATAAAGGGTGGAATTGAATCCACAGGTTCTACTCCAAAATACAAATCGTTAAAATTAAACTTAGTCGCATTAGATTTAGTGTACTTACAATTTAAACCTATATAGTTTAATGAAATTGGCGAATACAAAGCGCCTAATCGTCTTATTGTATCCTGACTGAATTTCTCAAAAAAAACTAAACTGTCATTTTTGTAACTGATAGAAATTGTTCCGCTTCCACCATTTCCCCAATTCCTATCGTAATTATAGAGTTTAAGTACATTATCTTTGAAGATATCAAAGCCGTCAGATGTTCCAGACTCTCCTACTTTGAAGGAAATTAAATGAGGGGTTGCAAATAAAGAATCAGTTGAAATTAATAATTCAAAACTATTATTATTACTTGGTGAAAACGGTAATGAAACATTACAATTAAACACAGCATCTTCTTTCCAATTGGCTTCAAAATAAATCAAACTTGATCCGCTAGAATTCTGATTTAACGAAATTTCATTTTGCTTCCAATCAAAATCTAAAACATCACCTTTCCAATGTTGTAATGAATCAAAATCAACATTTTGTCCATTTGATATTAGCGTAAAAAAACAGGCTGAAATTATTAGTAATGTTGATTTCATGAGCATATCCATTAAAAAGAAGTCGGGAAATTAGCAGATAAATCATGAAACTAACGTCTCAATCCTATTAGTTATAGGCAGAATGCAAATAATTATCGAATAAATCTTTAAAACTGTGTTAATCAGAATAAAAAGAATTAATTTTGACGTCCAATTTTATAAACTTTATAAGTATGAAAGTAGCGGTTGTTGGAGCCAGCGGAGCTGTTGGTCAGGAGTTTTTAAGCATTTTAGCAGAAAGATCATTAGGAATGGATGAGTTAGTCCTTTTCGGATCTGCAAGAAGTGCTGGAAAAGAGTATGATTTTAAAGGAGAAAAACTAGTTGTAAAAGAACTTAAACATAACGATGATTTTAAAGACATCGATATCGCTTTAGTTTCTGCAGGTGGTGGAATCTCTAAAGAATACGCTGACACAATCACAAAGCATGGCGCAGTGATGATTGACAACTCAAGTGCTTTCCGTATGGACAAAGATGTTCCATTGGTAGTTCCTGAAGTAAATGCAAAAGACGCAGAAAATCGTCCTCGTAATATTATTGCAAATCCAAACTGTACAACTATTCAAATGGTTGTTGCTTTAAAGGCTTTGGAAGGACTTTCTCATATTAAGCAGGTTCATGTATCTACTTATCAATCTGCTTCTGGAGCAGGTGCAAGTGGTATGGCTGAATTAGAAGAGCAAGTAAAAGAATTTGTAAACGGTAAAGAATTAAATATTGAAGCGTTTGCGCATCAATTACTATTTAATGTTATACCTCATGTTGATGTTTTCACTGAAAACGGATACACTAAAGAGGAAATGAAAATGTATCATGAGACTAAAAAGATCATGAATTCAGATATTAATGTAAGTGCAACTTGTGTTCGTGTTCCTGTAATGCGTGCTCATTCAGAATCTATCTGGTGTGAAACTGAAAGTCCAGTTTCTCCTGCTGAATTTACTAAAGCGCTTGAAGCTGCAGAAGGAATTACTGTAGTAGATGATTTACCTAAATTAGGTTATCCTATGCCGTTAGATTTAGCTGGTAAAGATGACGTTTATGTTGGTAGAATTCGTGCTGATTTAGCAAATCCAAATGGAATTACATTTTGGTGTGTTAGTGATCAAATTAGAAAAGGTGCTGCATTAAACGCAGTCCAAATCGCTGAATATTTAGTGAAAAACAATCTTGTAAAAAACTAAATTTTACAAAGGTTTTAAAATACAAAAGGCAGTTTCTTAATTGAAACTGCCTTTTTTTGTCTATTTATTTAGAATATGTCTATCTCTTAATAACTTGTAATGCTGTTGTTCCATTTTGATTTCCTATCGATAAGATGTATACTCCACTATTTAAAGTTTCTATATTAAACCCTTTCGATACGATACTAGCACCTGCTATAGTTCCTCTTTCGATTACTTTACCTTGAATATCCGTAAGTTGATATGTAACTGACTCGTACGACTCAGATACATAATTCAATACAAAACTATTGCTCACTGGATTTGGTGAAATACTTAAATTACTAACTCCTTCAATTCTAGTAATACTATTCTGATTACAAACGTTAATTGAAGCTGATTCATGAATATATTCTTCGTTTGCAACATCTGCGTTTACTGTAATTTCTGGTGCTGTAATATTATCATAGCTAGAACTGTCAATATGTAAATCATACGCTCCTGCAGCTACCCCTGTAAAAGAATAATTCCCTAGTGCATCTGTAGAGGTTGTGTAATGTGTTTGTCCGTCTTTAACTAAGCTAACACCTAACAAAGCACTTCCTGTTGTTCCGCATGCACTAGAAGTCTTACTCGAAGAGTTCTCATAAAGCTTTCCTGCAACAGTATAAACTTTATGAATATACACCGCGTAATCTTCCGCTTGTCCATACTCTGGATTCATACAAGCACTAGAGATCGTATTTAAGTCTAATAACAACCTCATTCGTAAGAACTGTCCTTCAGTTGCAGTGTTAGGAATTGTTACTGATTGTGAAACTGTAGATTTTGCAGTTAAGGTTTGATCATATATTTCTTCATCGTTGGCGAAAACTCCATCATTATTGTAATCAATCCAACCCTTTACATAACTTAAATTTGCCCAAGAAGTAACTGATAAATCATAAGAAGAATCTGGGTGTACATAAACTGCTTTTAAACACTCATCCGCATTGTTGACATAACCTCCATCATTCGAAGCATAAGAAGAACTTGCTGATAAAGTATGGAAATCAACATTCATTATTCCAGCGTATCCTCCACTTAAACCTAATGCTTCTGTAGTTGGTTCACATGAAGGTGTTTTTGGCTCTGTAAAGGCTGTTAATGCAACTGATAATCCTTTAGAGGAAAGTAAGCTTGATCTTGATCCTTCTAAAGTTGCACGCATTCTATCGATCTGATCTTGAGAAAACATATACTGACAATCTTGATCCGAATAATCCATGTAATTATGTACAACATCCCCGAAAATATTTCCTGTACATTCATTGATTTGACTGTCTGTACAAGTAAAACTTGCACTTACTTTATGTGGATCTGTATCACAACACAAATCTCCTTCTGTAGCACAATTAGTATTTGAAGGACAACCATTAGCTGTTGTATCAGCAGCAGTTTGTACCTTAAAAGTATGGTGTAAATTTAAACCGTGACCCAATTCATGAATTCCTGTTTTCCCTTGATTGTTCCAAGAATTAGCTGTTCCGGTATTTCCCCAAGCTGAATTCAATATAATAGTTCCATCTCTCAAGCTAGAGGTTCCAGGGAAATAAGCATAACCTTGTGTTCCAAAACCTCCATCGTTACCTTCAATTTCAGAAACAATCCAGATATTATAATAATCATTATTTGGCCATTTACTCGCAGCTTTTAAAGTTACCTCATCAGCTCCCAATGATTGAATAGCTATTCCATCTGTTGTATACCCCGCAATTACAGAAGCATCAAATCGAACAATTCCTGTTGAAATATTACAACTAGGATCCTGCTTCGCTAAAACAAATTCAATTTTTGTATCAATACCTTGACCATCTACATCTCTAAATGCATTGTTCAGTTGAGTAATTCCACTTATAATTTGAGCATCCGAAATATTATTCCCAACCCCTATATCTTCACCAGTATGCATTACGTGAATTACCACAGGGATTTGGTATACTTCACTAGTAGATCTTGTTGTATATCCTTTTTGAATAATTTTTTGAAGTTGATTTTCTATACTTTCAAAACTAGCCTTTGCAGCAGGATTTTGTTTTAAATATTCTGAGTGTTTATAGCTATTCGCACACCTTTCAGTGTGTTGCGCAAAAGATACTTGTAAAGCTAAAAATCCAAAAACTGTAAGTAGAATATTTTTCATATTGGTTTAGTTTGTAAGCAAGCAGGCTATTAATGTACCCTCAAATCAGCTAAAATGTTACAGGCACACAATACGGTATTCACCCTAATATATAGAAGCGGTATAAAACGTACTAAATTTCTTAAAACATAAACACAAAATTCCTTTTGAAAGTTATCATTTTAAATAAAAATAAAAAGATGCTAATAATTTTAGCAAACAAAAAAAGCAACACATCCTTCCGATCCCGTAATACTTTATGAAAAGCATGAAAATTGAATTGTGCAACTACAAAAATAGTTTTTGCATTATTGCCAACTTTATTTGCAATTACGCTTTTTTGTTAGTATTATTGATAAAGCAATAGTTTTATAAATTATTGACCAAGACCAATCAACTTTTCAAAAAATAAAAAATATATTATGAGCATTTTAAGTAGATTATTTAAAATAGGACAGGCAGAGGCACATTCAATTGCTGACAAATTAGAAGACCCCATTAAATTAACAGAACAAGGAATTCGTGATTTGAAGGCAGATCTTGATCAAAGTTTAAAGGCATTAGCAGAAGTTAAAGCGATGCTAATCAGATCAAAAAGTGATTTCAAAAAATCCGAAGAAGCATCAACTAGCTATGAGCAAAAAGCAATGGCAATTCTAAAAAAGGTTCAAACTGGAGAAATCTCTTCTGAAGAGGCTGATAGATTAGCTGGAGAGGCATTAAGGAAAAAAGACGAAAACGATGCTTCTGCTAAAAGAACAAAAGCGGAACTTCATACATTTGAGACTTCAAGTACTAAATTAGATTTGAATGTTAAAAAAATAAGATCTAATATTAGTCAGTGGGAAAACGAATTGAAAACGTTAAAGGCGAGAATTAAAGTAAGTGAAACGACTTTAAAACTAAACAAACAATTATCTGAAACAGATTCTTCTGGAACGATTTCTATGTTGGAAAAGATGAAAGAAAAGGTTGATCAAGATGAAGCTTTATCAGAAGCTTACGAAGACATCTCGAACGAAAACCAATCGTTAGATGACGAAATTAATGAAGTACTCAAGGAAGATACTTCAAGTACTTCTCTTGATGAACTCAAGAAAAAAATGGGAATTTAAGATAAAAGATACATTATGGGAATTTTTGATTTTTTTAAAAAGAAAGAAGAAGAGATTAAGGAATTAAACATCACCAATCTAGATATTGGTGGAATCCTCGATTACGATTTACAATCTTGGATTATAGAAGATAAAACAGAATACGACTGGGGTAACAACCAGTTTACGTTTGAATATACTATCAATGCTGGTGACGAATCGATATACTTACACGTAACAGAAGGCGCTAATATTAAAATTGATATTAGTTCAGAAATAAAGGTCTCTCAATTAGGTTGGGATTTTAAAGACACGATCGTTAAAAATGATGCCCCTTTAAAGAAAATCGCCTTCGAAAATGAGCATTACACTTTGTCTGATGAGTTCATGGGCCACTGTAAAAGCATCAAAGAGGACGATGATGAATGGAGTGAATTTGTAAATTGGGTTTTCGTTAACGAAGATGAATCTAAGTTTATTTCGGTAAGCAGATGGGGTGAAACAGATATTGATGCTGTGAAAGGTTTCTATATTAAAGAGTTTGAAGTATCAAATTTCTTATCTTCACCGAATAATTAATTTCATGAAATATCTTTTATCAATTTTTTCAATCATTTTTCTACTAGGATGTGGTGGTAATAGCTACCATTATGTTCCTAATCCTGTTGATCAAATGATCAAGACAATGAAAAAGGAGAAAGCATTTACGATCATTCTAGATGATATGGATGTTAAAGATGATGAATTCTTTCACAAATATTCGGTTATTAAAGAAGATGCAGCAGGAGCAATAACAACTTCTGAAACTGGGATGATTATCGTTGATTTTGAGTTTTTTAAAAAGAATGAAAACAACCTAGGAATGCAAATCGCTGCTAAAGACAGTACTGGAAAAGTAACTAAAGCTGCTATTCCTGCAGGATTCGATCGATATATTGGTAATTCAAGATATGGTCATTGGAATCAATCAGGAGGACAAAGTTTTTGGGTTTTTTATGGTCAATACTCAATGTTAAGATCTGTTTTTGGGCTAGGGTATCACCCAGCATACTATGGCATGCATAACAGCTACTACCGTGGAGGATACTATGGAAGTTCTCGTTCATATTATGGAACAGGTGCAAATAGCTACGGAACAAAAAGCGCAGCTGTAAAGAAAGGGAAACCTAACTTTTTTAGTAGAAAAGCAAGAAATACAAATTGGAAAAGAAGTACTTCAAGATCATCCTCTTCACGAAGAAGTGGAAGAGGTGGAGGATTTGGATTCGGAAAATAGAAAAAAATGACAGAATTTATCTCAGAACATATCACAGAATTAGGAATTTCTGCATTGTATTTCCTTGCATCACTTGTCCTATTTTTAATAGGTAAGATTGCATTTCAACAATTCAATAGAAAAATCAATGTAACCAACGAGCTTTTAGAAAAAGACAATCTTGCTTTTTCCTTTTCATTAGTTGGGTATTATATTGGACTTACACTGGCAATTGGAAGTGCATTATTAGGAGAAGGGGAATCTCTTCAAGCTAATATGATATCAATTGGAATTTATGGATTAGGAGCTATCCTTCTTCTTAATATCTCCTCAATAATAAACGACAAGTTAATTTTCCGAAAGTTTAAAATGCAAAAGGAAATTACTGAAGATGAAAATGTTGGTTCTGGAGTTATTGAAGCAGCCAATTACGTTGCAACAGGTTTAATCATTTTTGGAGCAAGTAAAGGAGCTGTTAGTTTTGATATTATCATTCTTTATTGGGCCATTGCTCAAGTTGCTTTAATTCTATCCTCTGTACTTTACAACATTATCACACCTTACGATATTCACGATGAAATCGAAAAAGACAATGTTGCTGTAGGAGTTGGTTTTGCAGGAACAATTATCGGTATGGCAATTATCTTATCGTATGCAGTATCTAATCATTACGATTCAATCCCTGAAGCAAGTATTTCTATCGGAACACTGATAATAATTGGATTAATCACATTACCACTTACTCGTATTGTTACAGATAAGGTATTACTTTCAGGATATAGTCTAACGGATGAATTAGTTAATCAGCAAAAACCAAATATAGGTTGTGGATTAATTGAAGCAACGGCATATATTGGAGCTTCTATTTTGTTGACATGGTGTTTTTAATACATTAAAAATGGCACTAGGATTACATATAATTGCAGAGTTTAACGACTGCTCTAATAAGATTATCGACGATATACAGGTCACTGAATCATATTTAAATGAAGCTGCAATTATTGCGGGAGCAACAATTGTAAAATCAGTATTTCACAAATTCGCTCCACAAGGAATCTCGGGTGTTGTAGTTATTGAAGAAAGTCATTTCGCGATTCATACATGGCCTGAGAACAATTACGCTGCAGTTGATTTATTCACTTGTTCTGATAAGATGGATTACAATAAGGCACTTGAATTTTTAAAAGAAAAATTTGAATGTAAAAATCTTGAATTTCAAGTTATCGAAAGAGGTGTGAAAGCAGTAAAAGTCGAAAGTGAATGTCGATAAGAGAAGATCGTATCGAAATGCGGAGGATTATCCAGCAACGAAGGAGAGAACAAACACTGCATTGGATTCAGGAAACTAAGGATATGCGAAGGAAGTTTTTCCCTTTTGGAAGTTCTATGATCGCACTTGGATTAGCTCTTTTAACATTCCGAATTATCATTGCTCTTTTCTATACTGAAATAGCTTCAGGGAACATCCAAAAAAATTCATTAATCGGTCCCATTGAAGTAAGCAGTAAAAGTCTTTATAATTTATCTATCGAACATCGTTTAAGCAGAAAATCAAATAACTGGTGTACCCTTTCAATGTTATTATTGGATGAACATAAAAACTACATAACCGGAGCTTCAAAAGACTTATACTACGAACCTCTTTATATAGATGAATCAGCTGAATATTCAATTGTAATTAAAGAACCTGGCACGTACTATTTCAATATTAGTCCGAAATACTCTAAAAAAGAATCGAAGAATAACTTTAAAATAAGTCTAAATAAAATTCATTTAGGTTCAAATTATCTTACAATATTGGGTATTGTTTTCATATCAATTGGTGCTTTAACTATAGTCTTTCTGTTTCATGACCTAACCCTTACTGATTACTTCCCTCCAATGAATAGTGAATACTCTAAAAAAACTTTTAAAATTTTATTAATTGGTAGTGCAGTCATTTTATCTGGATTCATATTCTCAGGAATGACTTACAAAGGATACGCAGGTTCCTCTTCAATATATGATGCACCTAGTGTTATGTTTGATAATGATGACACACATTATTTCGGAAGATAAATATGAAGATATCAGACTCTAAAATATTAATGAGTTCGCTATTTGCGACTGGAATTGCCGGAATTGTTTCCGAATATGTACTCGCAACTTTAGCAACTTATTTCTTAGGGAACTCAGTCTTTCAATGGACTATCATCCTATCTATCATGCTCTTCTCAATGGGGCTTGGAAGTAGAGTTAGTAAGTACCTCACAAAAAACATCCTTGAGTATTTTATTGGAGCAGAACTTTTGCTTTCATTAATTACATCGCTTTGTGCACTCTCTGTATATTCAACAATGGGTGTAATTGAGCATATTGAAATTTTCATATATGCTTTAGCAATACTAGTCGGTTTTTTAATCGGATTAGAAATCCCTTTAGTAACTAGAATCAATGGTAGATATCACGACTTAAAAGCCAATATTTCCAGCGTAATGGAAAAGGATTATTACGGTAGTTTAATCGGAGGATTATTTTTCGCCTTTATCGGATTACCATACTTAGGTTTAACCTACACTCCTTTCGTATTAGGATCTATAAATTTAATTGTTGCGCTTATTCTATTCTATAGATTCAAAGATAGACTCGAAGCAAAATGGAGAAAGATTTTAGGTATTTCAGCAATACTCATTACGCTGATCATCATCCTTGGTTCTTACTATGCAAAACCTATTATATTATTCGGAGAACAAAGCAGGTACAGTGAAAAAGTAGTTTATACGAAGCAAACAAAATATCAAAAAATAACGCTTACGGAATCAAACAATCAACACATACTATACTTAAATAATAGTATGCAATTAAACACAATGGATGAATGGTTATACCATGAGCCATTGGTGCATGTTCCGTTGCTATTAACCAACAACCCTAAAAACATTTTAATCCTTGGAGGAGGTGATGGGTGCGGTATAAGAGAAGTCTTAAAACACGATGGAATAGAAACGATTAAGTTAATTGATTTAGATCCAGACATGACTGGTTTTGGAGCGAATCATCCAGTTTTTAAGATACTCAACCAAGGCGCTTATCAAAACGAAAAAGTAACCGTTGTAAACAACGATGCATTTATCGAATTAGAAAACGACTCTAATTATTACGACGTTATTATAATCGATTTTCCAGATCCTAGATCTATCGAACTTTCTAGATTGTACACTAAAGAAATGTACCTCTTTTGTAAAAAGCGTTTAAGAATGGGAGGAACGATAATCACACAAGCAACGAGCCCTTATTTTCAAACGAAGGCATATTACTGTATTCAAAAAACAATGGCTTCAGCGGGATTACACACACTTCCAATTCACAACCATGTACAATCATTTGGAGAATGGGGTTGGATCATAGGATCTAAACTATTAACCAAAGACTTGATGATTGAAAAATTACACAAAATAGATTCGTTACCTATCCAACCAACACTTTGGTTAAACCCAGATGCCTTGAAAATGATGACTCATTTCGGTAAACCTGTTGGAGACACAACCGATATAGAAGTTAACGCAATCCATAACCCAGTTTTATTTAAATACTATATTCAGGGAACGCAGTTTAACCAATCGTTTTATGAATAAATCGACTTGGTTATTTTCTAAAAAATCCGATCTATTTATATTATTTCTTCCTGTATGGCTGATATGGGCTTGGGCATTCTTAGGCGACTTCGAAGGTAAGAACTTGCCAATTTGGGGTTGGGTAGTCTTTATTTTGATACTAGATGTTGGTCATGTTTGGAGCACACTTTTCAGATCCTACTTTAATAAATCTGATAAAATCCTACATCGAAAAAAGCTCATCTGGATACCGGTTATCACCTTCACTACGCTCTTTACGGTCTCCTTAATATCTCTTCGATTGTTTTGGGGAGCGATGGCTTATCTAGCAGTTTACCATTTCATGAAACAACAATATGGCTTTATGATGCTGTATTATATGAAGGAGAAAGTAAAACCAAAAAAATGGTTGAAGGATAAATGGGTATTGTATATCGGAATGATTTATCCAGTTGTTTTCTGGCATTTAGATTCATCACGCTCGTTTCAATGGTTTGTTGAAGGAGATTTCATTTCCTTACCAGCAGACTTTGTTTTTACGAATTACACAATCCTAAACGTACTATATTTCTCGGTATTAATCAGTTGGATTTTTCAGGAAATCTACATTTATAAAAAAGCAAAAGCGCAACCATCTTGGGGTAAAGTACTGTGGATCATCACTACCTATTTAAACTGGTATATCGGGATCGTATTTTTCAATTCAGATTACATTTTTTCTGTAACAAATGTGGTTGCACATGGGATTCCATACCTTGCTTTGGTATTAAATTATAAGTTAAAAGAAAATCAAACAGATGAACCTTCAATCGCTAAATCAGAATTGTATTTTCAACTAGGGATAATGCTTTTAGCAGTATTCATGTTGGCATTTTTTGAAGAGTATTTATGGGATGTTCTTATCAACCGAGAAAAACAGGTTGTGTTCGAAAAGTTCCTACCCTACTTCTCTACCATATCAAAAAATCATTACATACTTAGTGCATTTACAGCATTGTTATCCTTACCTCAAGTAGTTCATTATATCCTAGATGGATATATCTGGAAGTTCAACAAAGAAAACCCAAAATTAAAAACCATCATTTTAAGTGAATAGAAAACATTTCATAAAATTAGCTGCTTTAGGCGGTGTTGGTCTCGTTGGATGTTGGGACGGAAAGGGTGGTCAGAAAAAGACAATCAATTTTCCAATCAATGTTTTAAATAACATGGAAACAGGGCATTTGGTAAGAGAAGCAATTAACTTAGCTCCTACTTCAGTATTAAAAACTCAAACCCTAATTGTAGGTGCTGGTATCGCAGGACTTTCTGCGGCCAATTCAGTGAAAAACAAAGATTTTTTATTGGTTGAAATGGATGATAACTTAGGTGGAACATCATCCGCAATAGATATCAATGGAGAACTATTTTCACAAGGAGCACATTATGATTTATCCTATCCGAAATCATACGGACAAGAAGGTTTAAATCTATTAGAACACCTAAATATTGTAAACTATAATTCCAATAAAGAAGAGTACTTCTTTAAGGATGAGCATTACCTAATCAATGACCACGACCAAGAAACCTGTTTCACTAGAAACGGCTTTCAAGATGCTCCAATTAATAAAGGAATCAACAAGGAAGACTTCTTACAATTGATTAATCCATATGTTGGTGAAATGAAAATGCCAACGAGGTTAATAGATGAAAAATATCGTTACTTAAATAACATTACTTTCTTTGATTTCATTGATAAGTATCTCGTTCATGATCCAGAACTTATAACTGGTATAGATTATCAAATGTATGATGATTATGGCGCCAACTGTTCCAATGTTTCTGCACTTGCAGGAATTCACTATTATGCCTGTAGAGATTACTATGGAGAACAAAAACCGCAACTGTTTTCACCACCTCAGGGGAACTACTATTTCATTGATAAGTTAGCGAAAAATGTTAACCAATCTCAGATTAAGAGTTCTTGTTTGGCTTTTAAAATCACCAAGAAAAACAACAAATACGCTACGTTAGTTTACAATACAAAAAGCAAAACAGTACAAGAGATCATCAGTGAAAAAATCATTTATGCTGGTCAGAAAAACGCATTAAAATTTATCTATCCAGAATATTATCCTTTGTTTAAAGACAATAAATACTCCCCTTGGATCGCTATAAATTTCGAATTGGATTCCCCTTTTAAGACACCATTAAAATGGCAAAACGATATGCTCGGAATAAATAAAAACTTACAAGGTTTTGTAAATTCTCAAACGCAGGACACAAAACAGAATATACTAACAATGTATATGTGTTACGATACTGACGAAAGAAGAAGTTTACCACCAATCATTAATAATCCGAATGAAATTATTGAAAGCGCAATGAGTTTTCTGGATGAGTTTTTTAACGAAAATTCAGCAGACAAAATCAAAGCAGCTCACTTAAAAATTATGGGACACGCTATGCCAATCCCTCAAAAAGATTATTTGTTTAATGACAGAAACTTACAGACGCATAAAGACAATTTCTTCTTTGCTGGTGTTGATAATGGTAGACTTCCATTAATGTTCGAAGCCATGGATTCAGGGATTTCTGCAGCAAATTATAAATAGGGCTTTTTGAGCTCCAAATAATATTATATTTTCGCATTCATGAAAGGAAGGTTAACATTAATCTGTATTCTATTTTCATTGTTTCTAAAAGCACAAATCATTTCTGGTTTTGTACTTAATGAAAATGGATATCCAATCCCGTTCGCCAGCGTATTTCTTTTAAATACGAGTGAAGGAACCCTATCAAATAGTAAAGGGTTTTATCAGATTCTGTGTGACAATGAAAATGACTCACTTCTTTTTAACGCTGCAGGATATAGTCAAAAAGCAATTGCTTTAAAGGATATCCAACTAAATAAAATTGATGTTAAGTTATCTATAGAAATTATCGAAGTATCAATCGTTGAAATTCAGAGTGATGTAAACTTCGCGAAAGAGATCATCAAAAAGGTAATAAAAAACAAATCTCAAAACGCTAAGGCTATACAGTCCTATAAGGCCAAAGCTTATGTTAAGGTGAGTTTAGAAGAAGAAAACCCTTTAGAACCAGAGAAAAAAAGTAAACTTAATTTTATTGAACACTACAGCACTGTCCGATTTGAATACCCCAACAAATTGATGGTTGAGAAATTAGGTGTGAAAGATTTATTGAAAAAGGAAAAAGAAAAGAAAAGAAAAAATTACTCCATAGGAAAACCAGATTACCGACAAATCACTAAAGAAATTATTGACCCAAATATCTTTTTCAAAAATATATCAGATGGTAATTTCAATTTCTATAAAAACACAATGACAGTTCCTGTTCTTGGTGAAACACCCTTTATTTCACCCGTAGGTAATTTGGCTTTGATTAGTTATATCTACAAATATGAAGGAAGCTTTTATGAAGATAATCAACTCGTTCACAAAATACTTGTGCTTCCAAGGCGAAAAAAGGATGCCTTGTTTACTGGAATAATATACATTAACGATCAAGTTTTTAATATTGCAGCACTTGAATTTTCCTTACCTTCCTCTGCCCTACACCATTTCAAAACATTTAAGATTTACCAAAATTATATTAAAAAGGACAGTGTATATGTGCTGAACAGACAGGAGTTCTTTTATAAGGTTCACCGTGGAAAATCCGTCTTGCATGGATCTGTATATAACAAGTTCACCAACTATGAAGTTAATATCACTCATCCCAAAAAAACGTTTTCAAATCTTGTAAGAGTTACTGTAGATTCTGCCTATACTAGAGATACAACTTATTGGAAAAATGTAAGATCTATTCCCCTTAAAAAGGAAGAGAAAGATTTTGTTGATGTAGCTGATAGTATTGCAGCTTTTGAAAAATCTCCAGAATATTTAAATAGATTGGATAGTATTAACAATAGAGTAACAGTACTCAATGTCTTAATAAATGGAATAGACCATTACAACAGAGAGAAAGGAGTAAAATGGTTTATTGATCCGCTTCTAACACAAATGAGGTTTGCAGGTGTTGGAGGATATAGGCACGCGATTGGAGCAAACGTTATTAAAACATACAAAAATAATAATGAACTAGATCTTTATACAAAAGCTGATTATGGTTTTGGGAATAATGATTTACTGGTAAACGGGAAAGTTAAATTCACATATCTTCCAAAGAGATTTGCCCAGCTAAGAGTAGCAGGTGGATCTAAATATCAAATGCTAACTTATGAGCAAAACATAGCCACAATTTTCAGCAGAAGTAACTTCGTAAGAAATGATTTTCTGGAAGTTGGTCATGAACATGAACTGATTAACGGACTGTTTCTAGCTGTAACCGCTAAATACATGCAACGAACTTCAATTGAAGGTTTAAATACTGCTGCATGGAGTGACGACTTGTTTGGAGAAAATAATACTCCTCTAGATTTTGAAGCTTATAATGAGTTTAATTTAAGGGTCGATTTATCATATACACCCTTTTCAAAATTCGCATTAGAACCAAATAAAAAAGTAGTTATCGGAAGTAAATGGCCAAAATTTCACTTAACATGGCAACAAGGAATTCCTGATATTTTGGGCGCTAAAATCAATTTTCAAAAATTAAAATTTGGAGTAACTCAGAATATAAAATGGAACGTATTCGGAACTGCTAATTATGCTTTATGGGCTGGTAAATTCATGCACACTAAAAACATCGAATACCCCAATATGACATTCTTTAGAGGAACTGATAGATACTTATTCTCTCACCCTATTCGTACTTTCCAACTTTTAGGAAACACCCTACCTGCATTGGATGAATATGTAGAGTTTCACTACATCCATCACTTCAATGGAATGCTTATTAAAAAAATTCCATTCCTTAGAAAATCTAGATTAGAGTCAGTTGTCGGAGGTGGTCTTTTGTATATTAATGATGGTAATTTCCAATACTCAGAACTTTATTCTGGTGTAGAATTTCCTTTTAAATTATGGGACACTAAGTTTAAACTAGGTGCTTATTATAGCGTTGCATATTCTAATTATTCTGATCTAAGTAACATGGTTAAATTCGGGTTAAATATTTTCAATCCATTTACAAATGCTTGGTTGTATTAATTTGGGGTTATGATTAAGGCAGCTATTCGAGGGTTTAGTTTAGCAGGTTTATTATATATCTGTGTCTATATCGTCATGTTTATAGTTTCTGACCCTGATAATTATTTAAATGATCGTAATAATGATAAAGTAGCAATCGTTTTTGCAACTAGATTAGTAACAACAACATTAGTCATTCAATTATTAATCTCTCACTTTCTAAGTAAAGGTTCCTTTCGGGATAAAATTCTAGTATTTGGTAAAAAACAAATTGTTGCTGGTTTTACCACAGCAATGCTAGCTTATATAGGAATATATCTCTTGAGAAATTACAGTAAAAAACCAAATCCTATTTCCATTTCAAAAATGATATTTGATCAGTATGAAAAACTCCTTTGGATGATCATTATTTTCATTATTACTCATCTTTGCCTAGGACTCATTACAAGGGCTTTCCAAAAAAGTAAACCTGAAATTGATTCCTCATTAATTTTAGATGCTCCTGATCAATTAGAGTAAAACGAGACGTCTAGGTTCCCGCCTTCGCGAGAATGACAAGGTTTGTTTTAAGCCAGTATTTGTTTTCAATAGTTGTCATTCTCGCGAAGGCGGGAACCTAGACGTCTCACTAAGCATCATATTTATAAAAAAACGCAAACTCCCGAAGGTGTTTGCGTACTCAACTCAGACTTAAACAACAAAATCAACATTGATGTGACAACTATAAATTCTTCTCCAACTTTAACAACTTAGGAACTAAAACCTCATCCTCAATTAAAGCATGTAAATACAAGTCTTTTTCAAACGATTTAAATTGATCCCGTAAAACTCTCAACAAAGACTCATCTGATTTACTAGGATTAAACAATCTCAAAGATTCCCTCACCCTTTCCAATTCACAATGACTATCGTGATGGCTATCAGCAAAGTTTTTAATTGAATGCTCTTGAGACAATACCACTGCGTTTACATAGTCCCCAAAACTATTATCAGCTTTTTCTAAAGCCTTTCCATATGGAAACAATGTCTTTTCCTCCAAATCAAAATGATTTAAAAGCTCCTTTTTATATTCAGTATAAAACACAGAAATTACGCTTAAAGTTTGTTTAGAACTTGTACCTCCTATCATTAAATTAAAAACAGATTGCTCAATTTCTAGTAATTTCTTAAATCGATAAAAAGTATGTGATTTTTGTAAATAGTCTATCAGTACAGGTATAGAATACTGTTGAAATTTCACCAGTTCAAATTCAGTAACCTCTCCATAACAATTCAATACATCAACCAAAAAATCTGGATTAATCATTGAATCTGAAGCTGCTTTCCCAATCGTTAATTCAGGCTTTGCATAAATTCCATATCGATATAAAACACCTTCATTTATATTATTTAATTCTACTGATACTCTAACTGACGTTTCTTTAGTGATCATAATAACTTGATTTAAGTTCTTTAATGAACTCATAATCATACTGCTAATTTCAGTAAGTAATTCTAAAAACACAATCGCTTTAAAGGGGTATTCAAGTACTAAAACAAGGTATTCACTACCATAAATATGGTAATACAGTTGTTTGAGTTAGTAACTAACCATATTGATAACCCGACTATTTTAAACACTAATCCGAATTTCTTTATAGGGTTACCCATTTACATCACAGATAATTTTATATACTACTTTTTCTCGTGCGCATAAAAGACACCAAACTCAAGGCAGACTATATCTTTCAGGACATGCACGCAAGGAAATGTTTAATAGAATGAATTTAGTGCGTTGTACTTTCTGATTTTTAATCTGAAAGATAAACTGTCCGATTTGTAATCGGAATTTGTAGAAAAAGTCTGTAAATACTGATTATAACCTAATGAAACGAACAGATGATTCCCACTAATAAATACAATTTAACTTAAATGGGTAACCCTATTTCTTTCTCATGTATTAATATATATGAGGGTTAAGTTTGTTTCTTTAAAAAGATTTAAAATCGATGAATAAATTCATTCTTTAGTGTACAGGAAAGCGACATACAAAAAGCCATTCCATATTGAACAGCTAAAAAAACCAGTGCAAATTTCCAAGATTAAAAGTATTTGATCGAGCAGTGTACTATATGATTTGTTCTGAATGTATTTTTAACTATTTTCGTGCTATGAAAATTCTTCTTAGTCTTTTATTGTCTTTAAGCATTGGTACTTCTTTCGGAGGAGTATTCACATCTTATACAACTTCAAACGGATTGTTAAACAATTCTGTAAATTGTATTGAAGAAGGAAAACAATTTATCTGGATTGGAACCAACCGTGGAATTAACAGAATTGTGTTTAATGGAATTAAACCTGTTAAGATTTCTCCAAGAGGGACATCTGCCCCTGTTACTTGTTTAGAAGACGATAATGATATCCTTTGGATAGGACTTAAAGGTAGAGGTGTATATAGAATGCCTAAAAAAAACTACAAGTTCTTAGGTTTTCGTAAAGATATATTAGGAGATAAAACAATCGTAAGTATCAAAAAGAATAGTACTACAGTTGAAATTATAACTACTGAAAAAAAGAAGTATACTTTCGATCTAGGGAAAGTAACTTACAAAGAAGAAACTGTAACATTACCAATAAATAAAATTGAGTTTAAAAGCGATGATAAAGCTATTGTACTTAAGAAAGGTGTTCTGTCGAGATACAATGAAGCTACAAAATCATACAGAGATTTCGCGCAAAAAGTAAGTCCTTCTCAAGGTTTAAACTTCAAGGAAGGTTATTTAATGGCTACCAAAAAAGGGTTGGTTTACTATGCTCCAAAAAGTGATGAAATTAAATTTGAAGCACCAAGTTTCGCATTAGCTAACTTCTCATTAAACGGTACAGATACGGTTGCTAATAAATTGGATCTAGGATGGGACGAGCATGTTTTTCATTATAACTTCAACTATACAGAATTAGGAAATAAAGAAAATATCAAATTAACTTATCAGGTAACTGGTACTACATCCTTAACCGAAACAGTTAGCGCTTCTAAAGGAATTGTTTTAAAAGATCTTGAGTACGGTAGTTATCAAATAACAATTACTGCAGAAAATACTTTAGGAATTAAAGCAAACAATGAAATCACATATTCTTTCTCAATTGCTAATCCATTAAGAGATTCAATTTGGGAGTACTTGTTCATTGCTGGTGTAGTTTTAATATGGACACTTCTAATTATTAAGCTTGTTGCTTCTAAATACAAAAAGAATATCTTAATCTTGGAAGATGCTTTACTAGAAAAAACCAACAGATTAAATAAGATTGAATTGGGTAAATACAATTTAGTTGAAGAGGAGAAAGTAAAAGTATGAAAACTGTAAATCCAATTTCAGATAAAGCAGAAGATACTTCACTTATTAATAAAGCTATTAAAGGTGATTCAAAAGCACTAACAAGCTTAATTAAGCGTCATGAACCTTTCATTTATAACTTGGCTTGGAAATACACCAACGATCAAGAAGAGGCAAAGGACTTAGCGCAAGAGGCCTTACTTAAAATTATAACTAAGCTTTCTACTTTTAAAGCAGAAAGCTCTTTCAGAACATGGGCTTATAGAATTGTTGTAAATATATTTTTAGAGACAAAAAGAAGACCCATGGAGAGTAGATGGGAAAGCTTTGATGATTTTTCAAATCAACTTAATTCTATTCCAAGTCCCGAAGTGTCTCCTGAGGAAGAAATTGAACAAGAGAACAGAACAAAAACTGCACGATATAGATGCATGTCGGGTATGCTAATGTGTCTTACTAGAGAACAAAG
>CAWVWF010000002.1:0-65111 GCA_963933885.1 uncultured Flavobacteriales bacterium
GGTATAATGAAAGTTCAACCCAAATTTTACGTTTTGTTTTTACGTTTACTATTCTAAATTGACATTTATCTGATTCCTTTGAAGCGTTTGTTTCTTCAATAAAACGTTCAACACGCTCTGCATCTGCATCGTAATAATATTGGTGTGGTAACTTACTATTTTGAGCAAAGTCTTCTTCGGACAAACCAATGAGTTTTTGTACTCTTTGACTTATATAACTTAACTTTTTATTGCCTTTTTCAGATATTGAAATCGTATATATTACTTCATCAATATTACCTAAGAAAAAAGCCAGTTGCTTTTGTCTAGTATCTTTTTCTACCTTCTTTAATCTAAATACATTGAAAACTTTCCCGCCATTATTAATAATCCTTTTCTCAACTGATATTAAATAATCAAGTTCATACAAATCAATATTAATTTCTTTGTCTGTTTCTGTAGCGAAACCAATAATAGAAGAGAAATCTTCCTTCAAAGGTTGCTCAGGAAAATCTGGAATTATTTTAAGAATAGGATTATTAAAATAAATTAGATCCATCTTCTCATTAAAAACAACAATTCCTTCCGCGGAATTACTAAATAAACTGTCTAATAAGAGTGCATCCATAGTCCAATATTCATGTGAAAGATAACAAATAGAAAGTAGTTTATCCTAAGCTTTTGGTGGATTAAATGATGGAATTCCAGTGACGTCTGCTCCTGTAATTAATAAATGTATATCATGCGTACCTTCATAGGTAATTACACTCTCTAAATTCATCATATGTCGCATAATTGGATATTCTCCAGTAATTCCCATTCCACCGTGAATTTGCCTCGCTTCACGTGCAATTTTCAAAGCCATATCTACATTGTTCCTTTTTGCCATTGATATTTGTGCTGAAGTTGCTTTGCCTTCATTTCTTAATACGCCAAGCCTCCAAGCTAAAAGCTGTGCTTTGGTAATTTCAGTTATCATTTCAGCAAGCTTCTTCTGTGTAAGTTGAAATGATGCTATTGGTTCACCAAATTGTTTTCTTTGTATAGAATACTTTAGTGCACTATCATAGCAATCTAATGCCGCACCAATTGCTCCCCATGCAATTCCATATCTAGCGGAATCCAGACATCCAAGTGGTGCACTAAGCCCATCTTTTCCAGTTAATAAGTTTTCTTTTGGAACCTTAACGTTGTCAAATACTAACTCTCCAGTTATACTTCCTCTTAAAGACCATTTGTTATGAATTTCTGGAGCGGTAAAACCCTCCATTCCTTTTTCTACGATCAGTCCTTTAATTCTGCCATTTTCATCTTTTGCCCATACTACAGCAAGGTCAGCAATAGGTGAATTTGTAATCCACATTTTTGCTCCATTTAAAAGATAATGATCACCCATGTCTTTTATGTTTGTAGTTAGTCCACTTGGGTTAGATCCATGATCAGGCTCTGTTAAACCAAAACAGCCAACGTATTCTCCTGATGCTAACTTGGGAAGATATTTAAGTTTTTGCACTTCTGAACCGTAAGTGAAAATAGGATACATTACTAAAGAACTTTGTACTGATGCACATGATCTTATCCCAGAATCTCCTCGTTCTAACTCCATCATCATTATTCCATATGAAATTTGATCAAGTCCAGCGCCTCCATATTCTGTTGGGATATATGGACCAAAAGCACCAATATCTCCTAAGCCTTTAATAATTGAAGGATCAAATATTGCTGATTGGCAAATAGATTCTATTTTTGGAGAAATATCTTTTTTAACCCATGATCTAGTTGCTTTTCGAACCATGATGTGTTCATCCGATAATAAATCATCAACATTATAATAATCGTGAAAAGTATAATTATCTGTCTTCATAATTTAAGATTTAGGAAAAATGCCTATTGTTAATACCGTTATTGTAAATTACAAGTTTCGATTTAAGAAGAGTATCTTAGTCTTTTAATTCATAAAAAATAATATTATATGGTTAAGAAGTTTAGTTTTTTTCTTTTTTCAATTTTTTCAACATTGTGTTTTTCTCAGCAACTTGTTCAGGAAAGGGCTAATATTACCTTCTTTTCTAATGCACCTATTGAGGATATATTTTCAGAAAGTAAACAATGTATTTCAACTTTAAATGGAGACAAAAAATTGTTTTCTTTTGAAATGAAAATTACAAGTTTCAGTTTTAAAAACCCGCTGATGAAGGAGCACTTCAATGATAATTATTTGGAGTCGAAAAAGTTTCCAGTAGGAAGTTTTAAAGGAAACATTTTAGGGGATTTTGATTTATCTAAGGATGGAGTTTATAAAGTGTTTGTAACAGGAAAGTTATTGATTCATGGTGTTGCAAAGCAAAGGAAGATACCTGGGAAAATAATTGTTCGAAATGGAAAGGTAAATATTGAAGCAAAATTTGCCATAAAACTGGAAGAACATGATGTGAAAGTACCATCTATAATGACAAAGAAAATAGCTGAAATTGTGGAAATCAATGTTTCGATAAATTATAAGAATTAAGATGGAGTTAAGAGGTGAAAATTATCATGATTGGTTATGGATACCAATGTTGTTGTTGTTTTCTTTTATGGCTTTTATTTTTACAAAATATAACGATCAAGTAAGAAGGTGTTTTTTAGCTGTTGTTTCTAATAGGGAATTTAATGATTTGGTGAGAGATGAGTCTCAAGTTTCAAAAAGGGCAAGTTTAGCGTTAAACATTTTTTCACTTTTCACTTACGCTGCTTTTTTATTTTTATTTGCTATTAATTTTCTTCAAACTGAATTGTCATATTTAGAATTGTATTTAGCTATTAATGGACTCTTTTTTGGAGGTTTTATTCTGAAAATCTTATTTATTTATGCTTTAGGAGAGTTGTTTCAAGAGCAAAACAGCTCTAATTTATATGTAAGTAATTCATTATTGAGTAATGAAGTGTTTGGAATTGTTTTATTTCCATTAATCCTAGTGATTGCGTACTCTCAAGTGTTAGTCGAGTTTTTTCTATATTCAAGCATAATAATATGGATGTTAGCCAGTGTTTTTAAATGGTATAAAGGCATTAAATTCGGTTTATCGCTTTCAGAACTTCCTATAATCTATCCCTTTTTGTATATTTGCACTTTAGAAATCTTGCCAGTATTAGTTTTGGCAAAGGTTTTTTTAGCGCCTTTGGAGAAAATTGCACTTTACTAACTAGAAAATTATGGGGTCAGAATTTAAATCAATATTGGTATCACAGCCAAAACCTGAGAACAAGAAATCTCCGTATTTTGGATTAGCTGAAAAGTATGATTTGGATGTTGATTTTAGATCATTTATTCACGTAGAAGGTGTTGATTCAAAAGAGTTTCGTACTCAAAAAATAAATCTTTCTGAATATTCAGCTGTTATTTTAACAAGTAGAAATGCAATTGATCATTTCTTTAGAATATGTGAAGAGACTAGATACACTGTACCAGATTCTTTAAAATATTTTTGTGTTTCAGAAGCAATCGCTTTATACCTTCAAAAATATGTTGTTTATAGAAAGCGTAAAATTTTTCATGGGAGACAGCGATTCATTGAATTAATGGAGTTGATTAAAAAGCATAAGAAAGAGACTTTTTTACTTCCTTCTTCAGATATTTTAAAAGATGTTATTCCAAATCAATTGGCTGAAGCATCTATAAATTATCAGAGAGCGATTATTTATAGAACAGTGGTTAGTGACTTAAGTGATCTTGAGAATGTAACTTATGACTGTTTAGTTTTTTATAGTCCTGCAGGAATTGAATCACTTTATAAAAACTTTCCAGGATTTGAGCAGAAGGATACAAAAATTGCTGCTTTTGGGGAAACAACGAAGAAAGCCGCAGAAAAAAAAGGATTACAAGTTAATATTGGCGCACCAGCACCAAATGCACCTTCAATGACTGGAGCTATTGCCCTTTATATTAAAGCTAATAGTTAAACGTTCATAATATTTTTTAAAAAAGGGGCTTTATATAGCCCCTTTTTTTATTTTTATCTCAAATACATTTTAGCCATTTCTGATACTCCGAAAATAAAAAACACTTTAAATAAATCTCAACGCTTAGTTGGGAAAAAAATGGTGGGAGATATATTTGGAAAAAAAGAGAACATATCTGTATTTCCATTAAAAGCATTTTACAACAAATTTCCTTCTGAAAAAACATCAAGTGAGTTAAGATTTGGAATTTCAGTTCCTAAGAAAAAGTTTAAACGAGCAGTTGATAGAAATGAAATAAAAAGGCTTGTAAAAGAAGCCATTCGCTTAAACAAAACCTTTCTTCAAGAATCCTTGTACACCAAGGAAATTTCACTACATATTATGGTGGTTTGTTATTTTGAGAAGATTCCGGATTATATAACTGTTGAAAAAAGAATAAAACAATTGTTAGAGCGTTTGGCCAAAAGAATTAATTGTGATGAATAAAACTAAATTATACTTTTTTTCGGGATTGTTTGGACTCCTTTCTCTTAGTTTTTTAACCTTAGATGAAGAGCCTGAAAATCGATTCGAAATTGGAAAAAATCTTGATATTTTCACTTCCCTTTATAAAGAAGTAAATAATCATTATGTAGAGGGAATTCAACCGGGAGAGTTGATGAAGATAGGTATTGACGCAATGTTGGAAAGCCTAGATCCATACACTACATATTACCCTGAGTCGGAAATAGAAGATTATAAATTAATGACTACTGGACAGTATGGAGGAATTGGTGCGAGAATAAGAAGAATTAATGATTTCGTTGTAATTTCAGAACCATATAAAAGCTTTCCAGCATTCAAAGCAGGTCTTAGAGCTGGAGATATACTTTTACAAGTAGATGGTAAAGATGTAAAAGGAAAGTCTACCGGAGATTTAAGTAAAATTTTAAAAGGAAATCCTGGAACGAGTTTAACTGTTAATGTTAAACGACCAGGAACAGAAAAACCATTTGAAATCACTTTTAAGAGAGAAAAAGTTAAAATCAAAAGTGTTCCTTATTATGGAATGGTTTCGGACAGTATTGGATATCTTAAAATGAATAGTTTTACGAGTAAAGTCTCAAAGGAAGTAAAAGACGCAATTTTAGAATTGAAGAAAAATCCAGCTATGAAGTCACTAGTTTTTGATTTAAGAGGAAACCCAGGAGGTTTACTTCATGAAGCCATTAACACTGTAAATTTATTTACGAAGAAAGGAGTTACGGTTGTAGAAACAAGAGGTAAAATTGAGGCTTGGAAGAAAACGTACAAAACACTTAACGGACCATTAGATAAAGAAATTCCAATGGTTATTTTGGTGAATGGTGGATCAGCATCAGCTTCCGAAATTGTAAGTGGTGCATTACAAGATTTCGATAGAGCAGTTGTACTTGGGAGAAATACTTATGGTAAAGGATTAGTTCAAACAACTCGTCATTTAAAATACAATACAAGTTTAAAAGTAACTACTGCTAAATACTACATCCCTTCAGGAAGATGTATTCAAGCGATTGATTATGCTAAAAAAGATGCTAACGGTAAACCAATAAAAATCCCAGATTCATTATTAACAGAGTTTAAAACTAAAAACGGAAGAGTTGTTTTAGATGGTGCGGGAGTTAAGCCCGATTTGGAAATGGAAAAAGTAGATTATGGTTCTGTAAGTAGAGCTTTAGTTGCAGATGATTATATCTTTAATTTTGCCACTAATTATGTTTTAGATCATGATTCTATATCTAATCCTAAAACGTTTGAACTTTCAGAAACAGATTTTGATAAGTTTTTATCCTTTTTAGATTCAAGTGATTATGATTTTGAAACGGGTACCGATATTCGTTTAGAATCATTAGTGAAGAAAGCAGAAAAGGAAGAGTATCTATCAATCATTCAGATAGAACTAGATTCGATTAAGAGTAAATTAGGAAGAAAGAAAAAAGAAGAATTATTAAAATATGAAGATCAAATTAAAAAGCTTCTGTCTTCGGAAATAGTTTCTCGATATTATTTCCAATCTGGTAGAATAGAGAATAAACTAGGAAGTGATCCATACATTAAAAGAGCAGTTGAAATTCTTTCTACTAAGGGTGAGTATAAAGGAATTTTGCAAGGGAATAAATAATTGTATGATTAACAATTTAGCATTTAGAAAATTTTCAGATAATCTTTTTATTTTTGGATGCTTTACGCTTTCAGCTAGTATTCCAGTTTCGAAATTCACTACTTCTGTTTCATTGTTTTTAATGGCTTTAGCATGGTTGCTTCAGTGGAATTGGAAAGAGAAAAAGCAACAATTATTATCAAACAAAAAGTTATTTATTATTGTAACGCTTGCGTATTATACGTTTGTATTTGGGATGTTTTATTCTTCTGACATAGGCTATGGACTCAAAGATTTAAAAATTAAAATTCCGCTTTTTGCTCTTCCAGTTTTATTTGTAACAGGGGTTCAGCTAAATAAGAAACAAGTATTAATCGCATTGTCTTTAATGTCGGCTTCAGCTGTTACGGCCTCAATCATTGGATTTATAAATTATAAGTTGAAAATTGGTACACCAGAAGAAATAACAAACCTTAGAGAGCTTTCCCCTTTTATCAGTCATATTCGTTTAACACTCCTACTCTGTTTTGGTGTTGGATTATCTGTTTGGGGAGTTACACAACTAAAGTCTAAACTTAAATTCTTGTTAATCCTTCCAGTTTTATGGATTGTATATTTCATTGTATTTATCGGAAACTTAACTGGAGTTATTATTTTGCCTTTAGTAATATTCTTATTTATCGTTTCTTACATATATCGATATTCTAAGAAATTTGCAATTATAGGAATTCTAATAAGCGTTTTGTGTATTATTTTTTCCGTTGTTCAAGTGTTAGAAATTTATCAATTAGTATTTGTTTCGAAACCAGTTTTAGAAAATAAACACGAGACGAAAAGAGGCAACAAATACACACATGACTTGTCAAGGAAGGACACTGAGAATGGGTCATTAACTTGGAGTTATGTTTGTGAAAAAGAACTTGAAGAGGCTTGGGATTTAAAAAGTCAAACGAAATATAAAAGTAGACTCAATGGCTTTCCTTTTAAAGATGTTTTAATTAGATATTTAACCTCAAAAGGAGTTCATAAAGATTATGAAGGTGTAAATAATTTGTCAGAAAAAGATATAAAAGCAATCGAAAAAGGTATTGCTAATGTTTACTATATCGAACATAATAAATTACTATCGAGGCTTCATACAACCTTTTGGGAATTGAAAAATCTAGAAAATAGTGGTTATGTCAATGGAAGTTCCATTACTATGCGTTTTGAATACTGGAAAACAGGTTGGCAAATTTTCAGAGATGTTCCACTTTTAGGAGTAGGAACAGGAGATATTCAAAATGAATATCAGAAAGCTTATAAACTTAATAAATCGTCACTAGACTTGAAATACCAACGACGTTCTCACAACCAGTATTTATCAATTTTAATTAGTTTAGGAGCCTTCGGTTTGATCTTATTTTTGTTTTCAGTTATCTATCCATTGCTTAAATACAAAGGCGAATTAGAGTTTTTGTATTTAGTATCTGTAGTTATCTTCTTAACCAGCATGTTATGGGAAGATACTATCGAATCTCAGGCAGGTGCAACTTCATTTGCCCTTCTAATCAGTTTGTTTATTTTTTCAAAAAAAACAAGTGAATAAGTATATTGATTTCATGCCAGTTTTCATTCGAAATTCCCCCTTTATTCTTAATAATATTCCTTATTTTTGTTAGCTTCGGACGATGATATCGTGCAGTAAAAACAACTATAAATGGCAAAAATTAGAAAACAGGAAGCACTAGATTATCATGCTCAAGGGAAGCCGGGTAAAATTGAAGTAGTTCCTACAAAACCATATAGTACTCAAAGAGATTTATCATTAGCTTATTCTCCAGGTGTTGCAGAACCTTGTTTGGCAATTGCTGAGAATAAAGATGACGTTTATAAATATACCGCTAAAGGGAATCTTGTTGCTGTAATTTCCAATGGAACTGCAGTTTTAGGACTTGGTGATATTGGACCAGAAGCATCAAAACCAGTAATGGAAGGTAAGGGGCTTTTGTTTAAGATCTTTGCCGATTTAGATTGTTTTGATATTGAAGTAGATGTAACTGATATTGACAAGTTTGTTGAAACTGTTAAAGCTATTGCTCCAACGTTTGGAGGAATAAACTTAGAAGATATTAAAGCACCAGAGTGTTTTGAAATAGAAAGACGTTTAAAAGAGGAATTAGATATTCCAATCATGCATGATGATCAGCATGGAACTGCTATCATAACTACAGCAGGTTTGTTAAATGCTTTAGAAGTTGTTGGTAAGAAAATTGACGAAGTTAAAATTATCGTTAATGGAGCCGGAGCATCAGCAGTAAGTTGTGCTAAGCTGTACGTTTCTTTAGGTGCAAAAAGAGCAAATATTTTAATGTTAGATTCTAAAGGAGTTATAAAACCTTCAAGAGGAAGCTTAACAGAGCAAAAAGCATATTTTGCAAATGAAGTTGAAGCAACAACTTTGGATGAAGCTATTAAAAATGCAGATGTGTTTTTAGGTTTATCAAGAGGAAATGTATTATCAGCTGATATGGTTAAAACAATGGCTAAAGATCCAATTGTTTTTGCTTGTGCAAACCCAACTCCTGAAATTTCTTATGAAGAAGCAATGGCTTCAAGAGATGATATTATTATGGCTACTGGTAGATCAGACCATCCTAATCAGGTTAACAATGTAATTGGATTCCCATTCATTTTCAGAGGAGCAATGGATGTACTTGCTTCTGGTATTAATGAAGAAATGAAAGTTGCAGCAGTTAGAGCAATTGCAGCTTTAGCAAAAGAAAGTGTACCTGATGAGGTGAATAAGACCTATGGATCTAAAAACTTAGTTTTCGGTAAAGAATATATTATACCTAAACCAACTGATCCAAGATTAATATCTATCGTTGCGCCTGCAGTTGCAAAAGCAGCAATGGATTCTGGAATTGCTAGAAAACCAATCAAAGATTGGGATAAATACAAGCAAGACTTGGAAAGTAGAATGGGTTATGATAGTACAGTTATGCAACAAGTTTCGTTGCGTGCTAAAAGAGATCCAAAGAGAGTAGTTTTTGCTGAAGCCGATAATTACAAGGTTTTAAAAGCAGCTCAACAAATAAATGATGAAGGTATTGCGGTTCCAATTTTATTAGGAGATAGGGAAAACATTAATGATTTAATTGAAGAATATCAATTGGATTTAGAAGGTGTTGAAATCATTGATACAAGATCAGAGGAAGCAAGCGAAAAGAGAAAACAATTTGGTAAAATCCTTTTTGAAAAAAGGAAAAGACGAGGAGTTACTGAGTTTGAAGCTGAAAAGATAATGAGAAGTAGAAATTACTTCGGAAGTTTAATGGTTGAAGCTGGTGAAGCAGATGCTTTAATTACTGGGGTAACTAGAAAATATAAAGATTCAATCAGACCAGCTTTACAAATTATTGGCGTTGAAGAGGAAATTGGAAAAATTGCAGGAATGTATGTTGTACTTACAAAACAAGGACCTTACTTCTTTGCTGATACAACTATTAATCAAACACCTACAGCTGAGGAGTTAGTTGATATTGCATTATTAACTTATAATGCAGTAAAAGAATTTAATGTAGAACCAAGAATAGCAATGTTAAGTTATTCAAACTTTGGTTCTGTAAGTGGAGGAAGCCCTGGAACTGTAAGAAAAGCAGTTGAAATTTTACATAGAGATTATCCGGAAATTGTGGTTGATGGAGATGTTCAAGCTAATTTCGCCGTAAATCCTGCCTTATTAAACGAACAATTTCCTTTTACAAAATTGGAAAAGAAAGGCGCTAATACATTAGTCTTCCCTAATTTATCTTCTGGAAATATTTCTTATAAGTTATTACAAGAAATGAGTGGTTTAGAAGTTATAGGGCCAGTTTTATTAGGAATGAAGAAATCAGTTCATATTATGCAACTTGGTGCAAGTGTTCGTGAAATCGTTAATATGACAACTATTGCAGTTGTTGATGCACAAATTAAACAAGCGAAGAAATGATACATCATATAAATGGACGCTTAGTTGAAAAAGCACCTACTCATGCAATTATTGAAGCAGGTGGGGTTGGATATTTTATTAATATCTCATTGCTTACTTTTTCTAAGTTAAAAGATACCGAGGCTTGTTTGCTTTACACACATTTATCTGTAAAGGAGGATTCGCATACTTTATATGGATTTGCTGAAAAATCGGAACGAGAGATTTTCAGAAAATTAATTTCAGTAAATGGAGTTGGAGCTACAACTGCTAGAATTATGCTTTCTTCTTTGACTGCTGATGAAATTACTGCGGCAATTATTACTGGAGATGTTGATACACTAAAGGGTATTAAGGGTATTGGAACTAAATCAGCGCAAAGAATTATTGTTGATTTAAAAGACAAATTAGGGAAAGTTGAAGGGCTTGAACAAAATATTTTAACATTTAATAACAATACACACAGAGACGAGGCGTTATCAGCATTGTTAGCATTAGGATTCACTAAAAATGCAGTGGAAAAGGTGTTAATTAAGGTATTGAAGGCACAACCTGACTTAGATGTAGAAGGTTTAATTAAAGCAGCATTGAAAAATCTATAGTTTGGGTAATAAACATTACATATTTTACACTTTCCTTGTTCTATTACTGAGCAAAGTAGGATTTTCTCAAGTAGATTCCTTGGCATTCCCTTTTGAGAATCCACAGGATCAACCAGCAGGAAGTAAGTCTACTAGTCCTTTACATTTAAAGGATCCTGCAAACGTGAAATATGATATCGAATATGATCCAATCCAACAGAAATATGTAATTAAAGAGAAGTTAGGTGATCTAGAATATAGACCATCTGATGAAAAGACTTTCGAAGATTTTTGGAAGGAAAGAAATGCTGCATCAGAGAAGGATTACTGGAAAGAAAAGCAAAAGGAAAATACAAGTGCTGGTAATAACAAAGGAATTTTTGGTGGTGGTGATATTAACCTTCCAAGTAAGGGAATCGATAAGATTTTTGGTCCCGGAGGAATTGAAATAAAACCCCAGGGATCAGCAGAATTAATTTTTGGTGTTACTTCATCTAAGACAGAAAATCCAGTTGTTCGAGTTGACAATCAAAGAACTACTAATTTTGATTTTGATGAGAAAATTCAATTAAATGTAACTGGGAAAATTGGAGAAAAATTAAAACTTTCAACAAGTTATAATACAGAAGCTTCATTTGATTTTGAAAATCAGATGAAATTAGAATATAATGGAAATGAAGATGATATAATCAAAAAGATAGAGCTTGGAAATGTTAGCTTGCCTTTAAACTCATCCTTAATTCAAGGAAGTCAGAGTTTATTTGGTATTAAGAATGAATTACAATTCGGAAAACTTAAAATCACATCTGTATTAACACAACAAAAAAGTGAAACGAAAACGATTGAGTTAAGTGGTGGAGTTCAAACAAAAGAAGTTTTTATTAAGGCGGATGAATATGATGACAACCGCCATTTCTTCCTTGCTCAATATTTTGCAGATCACTATAATTCTTCTGTTGCTAATCCACCATTAATTAATTCTGCAGTAAGTATCACAAAGATTGAAGTATGGGTTACAAATGTTGGTATAAGTGCAAATGCTGAAGCAAGGAATGTGATAGGATTCATGGATTTAGGAGAAACAACAACTTATGATCCTCTCTTAATTCCGAATTTAATGAATTTGTATCCTGATAACACAAGCAATGATTTACATGCAAAAATGGAAGCAGATGACGATATAAGAAAATATACTTCGGCTTCTGGACAGTTAATTAATAATTACAATTATTCAGCAGGAACTAACTTTAATAAAATTGAAAACGCAAGAAAACTTCGTGATTCCGAATTTACAATTCATCCTCAATTGGGGTATATCTCTTTGAATAGAAGAATGGAAGATGATGAGGTACTTGCTGTTGCATATCAATATACGGTTAGAGGTCAAACTCAGATTTATCAAGTTGGTGAATTTTCGAATGAAATTTCGGACGTAATATCATCCGTTTACTTGAAAATGTTGAAGTCTACTCAAGTGAATAATACTAAAGTTCCTTTGTGGACTTTAATGATGAAAAATGTATACTCGCTTGGTCAATACGGAATTGATGCAAGTACTTTAGAGATCGATATTAGATATAAAGACGCTGCCACAAACAATGACATTAATTACATGTCTACTGGGAATCCTAATGTTAAAAACAAAAGATGGTTAGAGATTTTAGGATTAGATAAATTAGATCAGCAACAAAATCAACAACCAGATGGAAGATATGATATTATAGATAATTTAACAATTAGATTATCAAATGGAAAGATTTATTTCCCAGTTTTAGAACCTTTTGGAAAAGCTCTTACAGCAAAAATTAATGATGCAACATTATCTGATTCGATTGCATTTGATTCCTTATACCACGTAAGTAAATTCAGAGCGAAAAATGAATTCCCATCAAACAATAGATTTAGAATTTATGCAAAGTATTCGTCTAAAAGTTCAGTTATAAACCTTAATTCTTTTAGTATACCTAAAGGAGCTGTAACTGTAACTGCAGGGGGACAAAAACTTGTAGAAGGTCAACATTTTAGAGTTGATTACAATATGGGACAGGTAACTATTTTGGATCCAAGTATTCTTAATTCAAATACACCAATTAAAGTAGATGTTGAAAGTAATTCGATGTTTAGTGTAACTAGTAAAACTATTTTTGGATCTCATTTAGAGTATGAAATTAATAAAGACTTTCATGTTGGAGGAACAATTTTAAATTTAACAGAGCGTCCATTAACTCAAAAAGTTAATCAAGGAGAAGAGCCAATTTCCAATACTATTTGGGGGATAAATTCGGATTATAAAACTGAATCACAATACTTAACGAAGTTAATTGATATGATTCCTGGAATTAATACAAAAGCGAAATCTTCTATTACTGTAAAAGGTGAATTTGCACAATTAATTCCTGGTTCCCCTAGTGCAATTAAAAATGGAGACAACGCTGTTTCATTTATTGATGATTTTGAATCTGGGCAAACTGGAATCGACATTCGTAATAGAGCTGCATGGGTTTTAGCATCTACACCTCAAGGGCAACCTAGTGAATGGCCAGAAGGAGATTTAGTAGATGATATAACTTATGGTTTTAACAGAGCAAAATTTGCTTGGTATAACATTGATCCATTATTTAGTGATGATAAATCATCTACACCTTCACACATTAGAAATAATAAATCGATTCAAGAAAATCTCTACCAAAGAACAGTATTACAGAGTGAGATTTATCCTCAGAAAAGTTTAGCAGTTGGTGAGCCACCAACACTTCAAACATTTGATTTAGCTTATTTTCCATCTGAAAGAGGTCCTTATAATTATGATACTTCAGGTGTAGGAGGTATTTCAGCAGGTATAAATCCGGCTGATGGATCATTAATTGATCCTGAGACTAGATGGGGAGGGATTATGAGGAAGATTGACTATGTTGATTTTGCGAGTCAAAACATTGAATTCATTGAGTTTTGGTTAATGGATCCGTTCCCTACAGATATGTCTTCAGTTGCTGATATAGATGCGTTTAATGGTTCTTATGATGGTGGAGATTTTTACATTCAAATTGGAAATATTTCAGAAGATGTATTGAGAGATGGTAGAAAATCTTTCGAAAATGGATTGCCTAAAAATGGTTCGACAACCTCTACAATGGATTCTACTAGTTGGGGTAGAGTATCAAACTCTATTAACTTAGTAAATGCTTTTGATAATGATCCTGACGCGAGAGCGGATCAAGATGTAGGTTTTGATGGTTTAGGAGATGCCAATGAGAGAACATTCTTCCTAAATTATTTAAATTGGTTTTCAGCTCAAGGTTCATCTCCAAGTAATATTTTTACAGATCCATCTGGAGATAATTACCAATATTTTAGAGGTGCCAGTTTAGATGCTAATTTGTCGAATGTAATAGAGCGTTATAAAAACTATAATGGTACAGATGGAAATTCACCGACTCAGGATCAGACTGGTTTAGATTATGTTAGTACGGCTACCACATTACCAGACATTGAAGATTTAAATAGAGATAATACTTTAAGTGAAGGAGAAAGCTATTATGAGTATAAAATAAGTTTACATCAAGATTCTTTAGGACAAGGTAATATTGGTAATAACTACTTAGTTCAGAAGGTACCTGTTACAGTTTCTGGATCTGGTAAAGTCGTTAACTGGTACAATTTCAGAATTCCAGTAAAATCTCCAGATAAAACGGTTGGTAATATTCAGGATTTCCAATCAATTAGATTCATGAGAATGATGCTTAAAGGTTGGAAAGATCCAGTTGTTTTGAGATTTGGATCTTTAGATCTTATTAGAAGTGATTGGAGAAAGTACGAAGGAGATTTATATGCTTCTACTTCATCGGGTGCGTTAGCAGATGCTGATTTCAATGTAGGTGCTGTTAACCTTGAAGAGGATTCTAAGAAGAACCCTGTTCCTTATATGATGCCTCCAAATACTCAACGTCAATTTAACTTAGGATCTCAAGCTCAAGAAAATGAACAATCTATGCAATTACAGGTTTGTGATTTGGATGGAACAGATGCAAGAGCGATGTATAAAACTGTTGGATTGGACTTACTTTCTTATAAGAGAATTCAAATGGATATTCATGCTGAACAACCTGATAACGCTTTTGTACAATTAGCAAATATGAATATGTCTGTCTTTATTAGAATGGGGACGGATTTTGATGAGAACTATTATGAATATGAGGTGCCTTTAACCTTCACGGATCCATTGACTTTACCAACTGGAGAAACTGAAAAAAGAGAAGCCATATGGGATGCAAATAATAGGATGGATTTTAATTATGAAACAGCTTTTGCGGATGCTAAATCTGCAAGGAATTCCGACATTTTGAATAATATAGTTGGAGTTTCTAATGTGGAAAGGTATAAAAGTACTGATGGTAAGAATAACGTATATGTTATTGGTTCACCTTCTATGGCCAATGTTACTACAATTATGATTGGTGTAAGAAATAATAACCCAGTTAATGATACTAGGTGTGCAGAGATCTGGGTTAACGAACTGCGACTATCTGAATTTGATAAAACTGGAGGTTGGGCTACAACGGCTAGTATTGGGATGAAATTAGCAGATTTCGGGAATATATCACTTGGGGGAGGATACAGTACGCCAGGATGGGGTGGAATCAATCAAAAAGTAAGTGAAAGGCAAAGAGAGACAATTAGGAATATTGATGCTACAGGTAATTTTGAGTTGGGTAAATTTATTCCTGAGAAAATTGGAATAACAATACCAATGTATATGAGTTATAACCAAGTTAGAAAAGATAAACAATATAACCCTTTAGATACTGATGTTCAGCTGGACAAGCTAGAAGACGGGGCTTATAAGACTTTACTAAACAAAATATCGCCGGAATTACAAACGAGTAAAAGTATCAATTTCTCTAATGTTAAGAAGCTAGCAAAAGGTAGAAAGAAAAAACATATTTATGATGTCGAAAACCTAGATGCAACTTTCGCCTATAGCGAAAACAAAAAGCAAAGTATTAATACAGAATACAATAATGTAAAAAACTATAAAGGTGCTTTAAACTATAACTTTAAAACAAAGCTTAAGGCTGTCCAACCGTTTAAACGAACTCCAATCATCAAGAAAATCGAGAAAAAAAGATTAGCCGAATACGCGAAGGAAGAAAAAGATATTAGGGCTCAAATTAAAGAAGCACGAAAAGTAAAAGGATCAAGTAAAAAAATATCTACACTTCAGAAAAACTTAAAAGTTTTAAGAGAAGAAAAAACAGCATATAGAAAAAGGATTAGTAAACTTAAGCGTTCACCATATCTAAAACTATATAGAGATTTCAACTTCTATTACATGCCTTCTCAACTTTCGTTTAAAACTGACATGACTAGAATGTTCAGTGAGAATAAAGTAAGAAATGTCTCTGACGCCAATTTGTTAATTGAACCAACATTTAATAAAAACTGGTATTTCAATAGAAACTATAAGATTAAATTTGATTTAACAAAAGCAATTAAGCTTGATTATTCTGCTCAAAATAATGCTCTTATTGATGAGCCATTTGGTGAAATAGATACTAAAAACGAAAAGGATTCAATCGTTAATAACATATTAAAATTGGGTAGAAATACCATCTACACCCAAAATGTAAATGCCAATTATAGAATACCTATTAATAAGTTCCCTTGGACAAGTTGGGTAACTGCAAATGTTAAGTATTCTGGTAAGTTTGATTGGCAAGCTACAAATCCTTCATTAGTTGATTCAATCGGTCATAGTATTTCGAATTCAAATACGAAACAGATCAATACGCAACTAAACTTTGTGAGCCTGTATAACAAAGTAGATTATTTAAAGAAGTTAAATAGGAAAAAACGTCGTCGTCCAAAACCTGTTAAAAAACCAAAGGGTAAAAATGCTAAACCCGATTCATTAACACAAAAAAAGGTGGTTAAGAAAAAGCCGCTTACAGGTAAAGATGTTTTAGACGGATCTTTAAGAGTATTAATGATGCTTAGAAGCGCATCGATAAATTATACTGAAAACAATGGAACTTTCCTTCCTGGATTTATGGGGGAAACACAACTGGGAGGTATGGATTTAACAAATTCTATGGCACCAGGTTTAGGGTTTGTTTTTGGGAGTCAAGCTGATATATTAGAAAAAGGTTTAGACAATGATTGGTTTAATTCACACGATTATTTGATTACTCAGCAGGTGGCTAAAACCCAAAAAAGAACTTTAAATGCAAGAGCATCCATTGAGCCATTTAAGCGATTTAAAGTCAACTTAACAGCGACCAGAAATGAGACAATGAATGACAATTTCTATTATGAAATTGACCCTAATGTTAAAAAAGGATTTAGGGAAGGAGCTCGTCAAAACATTAAAACGTTGTCGATTACGATCAATACAATGAAAACATCTTTTGGTAAGAAAAATGCGGATGGTGCTTCTGCAGCTTATCATCAAATGCTTGGTAACAGATTAGTAATTGCTGAGCGATTAGCGAGCGTTAACCCTGCTTCTGTCGGAACTAATGGTACTACATCTTATCCTAATGGTTATAGTAAAGCTCATGAAGAAGTATTATTGTATTCGTTTTTAGCGGCTTACCAAGATAAGAATGCTGCAAATATATCTTTACCAAACTTGAATACGCCTAACACAACAAAAGGATTATTCCCAAGAATTCCAATACCAAACTGGCGCTTAAACTTTAATGCTTTAAACTCATTGGCATTTATTAAAAAGCATTTTAAATCTTTTTCTTTGTCTCATTCATATAGCAGTACGTTAAATATGAATGGAGTTAAAAACGATATACAATTTAATGGTTCAGGTACATTTGACGCAGAAGGAGATTTACTTACAAATATTGATTATACTACAATGGACGTATCTATTAAAGAATCTTATAGTCCACTTATAAAAGTGGATATGAAATTTAAGAATAGTGTGTTAGCTAAAGTAGAAGTTAAAAAATCTAGAACAATAGGATTAGATTTCGGTGGACAAGCTGTAACTGAGAATTCAACTTGGGATGTTGTTGTTGGAGCAGGTTATACAATAAAGGATTTAGTAATACCAAGGATTAAAATAAAAGGAAAGAAGTTAAAATCTAACCTGGATTTAAGGGCTGATATTTCAGTGAAAAACACCAACTTAACATTAATTAAAATAGATGAAACACCTACTCCTACTTCAGGAGGGTTAGTGACAGCAATTAAAATTTCAGGTGATTATATTATAAGTAAGAAGGTAACAGCAAGAATCTTTTATGATCAAACAATTAATACTCCTTTTATTCAAACTTCGTATCCAAGTTCAACAAGTAAAGGAGGTTTAAGTATAAGGTTTACTTTATAAGAATTCTATTATTTAGTAATTGTTGTTCCTACATTATTCTGAAGAACGGCATCAGATATTTTTAATGCATTACAGATTTTAACTGCTGAAACACCAGCTGATATAGCATCAAAAGCATTGCTTAATTTAGGAATCATTCCGTCAGTAATAACACCACTATTTTTATATTCTTCAAATAACTGTGGCGTTATTTTATTAATTACGGAAGTCTTGTCTTTTGGATCAACCAATACACCATCTAATTCGAAACCTAAAACAAGTTGAGTTTCTGCTTTAGTTGAAATTGCACTTGCTACGGCGCTAGCAATTGTATCTGCATTGGTGTTTAGCATTTTCCCTTCACCGTTATGGGTTAAAGGAGCTATTACTGGAACTATATCATTATCTAATAAAGTGAGAAGTAAGTCTGTATTTATTTCATCAATATCACCAACCCAACCGTAATCCACTTCTTTAACTGGTCTTTTGTGCGCTTTAATTATGTTACCATCTGCACCACTAAGCCCGAGTGCATTTATTTTGTTTGCTTGTAAAGCAGCAACGATTTTTTTATTAGCTAATCCACCATAAACCATTGTAACAACTTCTAACATTGCATCATCAGTAACACGGCGACCTTCTATCATTTTAGTAGATATTCCAAGTTGCTCAGCAAATTTAGTAGCCAATCTACCACCTCCGTGTATTAATATTTTTTTTCCAGGGATTTGAGAAAAAGAAGTTAGAAAAGCAGATAAGTCCTTTTCGTTTTCGATTATACCACCACCAACTTTTACAATATTAATCATGCTTATTTACTTAAAAATTCCTGTAATATAGTTTGAATTGATACAACTCTATTTCCCGCTTGCTCTATAACCAAAGAGTTTTTAGAATCAATAACTCCATCAGAAACAATAACATTTCTTCTAACAGGTAAACAATGCATAAATTTAGCATTGTTAGTTAACTCCATTTTACTTTCATCTACACACCATGTGGAGTCTTTAGATAATATTTCACCATAACTATCGTAAGAACTCCAGTTTTTAGCATAAATAAAATCGGCATCTTCGAATGCTTTATTTTGATCGTACTCAACAGTTACTCCATCAGAAAATTTAGGAGCTAAATCGTAGCCTTTAGGATGTGTTACAACTAGTTCTACATCTGCTTCCTTCATCCATTCAATAAATGAATTTGCAACTGCCTGAGGCAATGCACGGGGATGAGGAGCCCAAGTTAATACAACTTTAGGCCTTGGTTTGTTTTTATTTGTTTCGATAGTTACTAAATCTGCTAATGATTGTAGTGGATGAAGTGTACTAGATTCTAAATTTATAATAGGGACTGTAGCGTGTTTTATGAAGTTTTGCAATACACCTTCAAGATAATCTTCTTCACGATCTTTTAAACCAGCGAAACATCTAATTCCAATTACATCAACATACTCACTAATAACTGCGGCCGCATCTTTAATATGTTCTGCCGTTCCTTGATCCATCACAACACCATCTTTAGCCTCTAATGCCCATCCATCACTACCTATATTAAGTGTGATAACATCCATTCCTAAATTATAAGCTGCTTTTTGAGAAGAAATCCTTGTTCGTAAACTTGAATTATAAAAGATTAAACCTAAGGTTTTATGCTTTCCTAATGTATCATTAGCTAAAGGGTTAGCTTTAACTTTTAATGCTTTTTGTAATAAGTCCTGAATATTAGTTACATCGTCTATCGAAAAGAAATTTTCCATAAAACAAAGGTAATGTTTTATGCCGATCGCAAAAAATTATATCTTTGTTGCAGAAAAAAATATTAAAATGAATATACCAGCTGAATTAAAGTACACAAAGGACCATGAATGGATTAAGATTGATGGAGACGTTGTTACAGTAGGAATTACTGATTTTGCTCAGGGTGAACTAGGAGATATAGTTTATGTTGAAGTTGAGACTGTTGATGAAACTCTTGATGCTGAAGAAGTATTTGGGACTGTTGAAGCTGTTAAGACGGTTAGTGATTTGTTTTTACCAGTTGCTGGTGAAATCATTGAATTTAACGAAAGTATAGCTGACGCACCAGAATTGGTGAATGAAGATCCTTACGGTGAAGGTTGGATGATTAAAATTAAAGTTTCTAATGTTACGGATTTAGATAGTTTGTTATCTGCTGATGCATATAAAGATTTAATAGCATAAGATTGAAACTCTAAAAAGGAAACGTTTTTATTAACTAAAGTTTGCGGGACATTCCTTGATAAATAAGGAAACGCTGTATATATTTGCACAACTCAATACCCCTATTGTTTAGTGTTTATTGTCAGATAATTAACCCGAACCTAAGTACCCTAATTTAGAGTTTAAATATTACAACTGACAATATTCCGTCCCCCCGCACCCTCGGGGGGACTTTTTTTTCACTAATGAACAAAGTCGTTCAAGTATAACTTACCTTTATAATATGGATGAGGAATTTGAAAAGTTGTGGAGTGTATTAATGGCAAGACTTGAAAAAGATTTTGATGGTGATCTTGATATTCAAGGAATACTGTTTTTAATTGGAGTTCAGGAACTTGGGAAAGGAAAACAGAAGTTTGGTAAAGATCAGAAAATAGAACTATTACATGTTGCTATATGTACTATATTAGCACCCTTTGGTTACTATAAGTTATTACATTCAGATCAGGATGGATGGCCTCATTTCGAGTCTTTAAAACCTCTTCCTCATTTAAAGTCTGGAGAGCAATTAAAGCTAATGAAACAAGGTATTTTAGATTACTTTGGAGAAATTTATTAATTAACTTTTACTGTAGCAGTTTCGCTTTCTTCTTCTGTTAAACTTAGTGTTCCAACACCACTTTTACCTCCTGGAGTAGTTACGCTTATACTAATAACAGCTGGAAGTTTAAAACAAATTCTTTCTGTTGATCCAGAACTACCCGTTGTATAAGTCATTTCTTTCACTAACCCTTCATTACACAAATAAAATCCTTCTGCTGTTTGTCCAACTGGTGGAGTTACAAATAACTTAACTGTTGCATTTGGTACAGGAGAGCTATCAGATAAATTAAGCACTGATATTATTCCCTCTGTTTTACCTGTTGTACAAGACGAAAAACCAATTGCTATAAGTACAAATAAAACTAGTTTTGCAGATTTGAAGATAGTTTTCATTAAATAATGAGTTTTCTGTAAAATAAATATTGTTAACTAATATAGCTGATTTTGACAAATATATGAAAATAGTCCTTACAAAAATTTAGTATGCAGGTCTAATTAACTAATTTCGAGCTATGAATACTATATTTAAGATTTCTGGAACACTCATATTTTTCTGTTTTATCCTATTAGGTTGTTCCACTTCAAAACCTAAAACTAATGCAGATGTAAATAAAAACACATATGTAATTGAGACAGAATTTGGTGATATGACTATAAAGCTTTTTGATGCTACGCCTAAACATAGAGATAATTTTAAAAAATTAGTAGCTGATACTTTTTATAATGGAACGTTATTTCATAGAATTATTCCAGGGTTTATGATTCAAGGTGGAGACCCAACATCAAAAAACGCTACAGCTGGTCAACAATTGGGTAGCGGGAATATATCCTATACAATTGAAGCAGAGTTTGTGGATTCATTAATACATAAGAAAGGTGCTTTAGCAGCGGCAAGACAAGGTGATAACGTGAATCCAAAGAAGAATTCATCTGGTTCACAATTTTATATAGTTCAAGGAGCTGCAGTTCAAAAATCATCGCTTACTCGAGTAGAACAAAATATTAATGCTGGTAGGAAAAGGGCTTTGGCAAGTGTGGTTTTTGAAGACTCATTAAATTCAGGTTTAAAAGCGAATTTTTTAAGAGCTAGAACTAATAATCAAAAAGACAGTGCAAGTTATTATGGTAATCTGTTAGAAGAAAAACTATCTGCGGCGATGGTAGGAAAGGAGTTTAAATACTCAGAAAAACAAATTGCTTTGTATGATTCATTAGGAGGAACACCACATTTGGACGGTGGTTATACTGTTTTTGGAGAAGTGGTAAGCGGAATGAATATTATTGATTCTATTGCAAATGCTAAAAAGGATGGTGGAAATAGACCGCTTGAAGATATTAAAATGATCATTAAAAAGTTGTAGTTTTGCAACTCGATAACGTTTAGGATGGAAAACAAGATTAAGATGTTAAGTGAGCAAATTGAAGGATTTGCAATTGAAGGGAAAGATGCTTTGGAAAATTTTAGAATCCAGTTTTTAGGTTCTAAGAACGTTTTAAAAGATTTATTTAGTGAGATTAAAAATGTGCCTGCAGAAAACAGAAAGTCAGTAGGTCAATTAATCAACGCTTTGAAAACTCAAGCGCAAGATAAATTTGATACTGCAAATTCTAAAACTGAAGAATCAGAAGAGGCTAGTTCTAATATCGATTTATCTTTATCTGGAGAGCTTAATAAATTAGGTAGTCGTCACCCTCTTAGTATCGTTAATCAGCAGATAATTGAAATATTTTCTAAGATTGGATTTAATGTTTCTGAAGGTCCAGAAGTAGAAGATGATTGGCATAATTTCACTGCTTTAAATATGCAGGAAGAGCATCCAGCTAGAGATATGCAGGATACATTCTTTATTGAAAAAAACCCAGATTGGTTATTAAGAACACATACTTCTTCTGTACAAGTTAGAGTTATGGAAGGTGCTGAGTTACCTATAAGAACAATTACACCAGGAAGAGTTTACAGGAATGAAGCAATTAGTGCTAGAGCACATTGTTTTTTCCATCAAGTTGAGGGAATATACATTGATAAGAAAGTTTCTTTTGCAGACTTAAGACAAACGATAGAGTACTTTGCAAAGGAAATGTTTGGAGAGCGTGCAAAAATACGTCTACGTCCTTCATATTTCCCATTTACAGAACCATCAGCTGAAGTTGATGTATCTTGTTCTTTATGTAGCACGAAGGGTTGTAACGTTTGTAAATACACAGGTTGGTTAGAAATATTAGGATGTGGAATGATTGATCCTAATGTTTTGAAGAATGCTGGTATTGATCCTGAAGAATATTCTGGTTTTGCTTTCGGGATGGGTGTAGAAAGGATGGCAATGTTGAAATACGAAGTGAAAGATTTAAGAATGTGGTCGGAAAACGACGTTAGATTTTTAGATCAATTTAAGTCTGCTTGGTAATTACTTTTCTTGAGTTATTATTGGTCCGTGAATTGACTTTTTAAGGAAAGACATATAAACACAGTTAAAACTCCAAAGGAAATAGGCTGTAAAAAGGGAGAGGTTAATTGATTCTATATTAAAGCCATTTGTGATAGGTTTTATAATTAATCTAGCGGGATACGTGAATACGTTTGTGATTTTTGAAGTATCAGTTCCATAGTACTGTATTGCTATAATTGTAAATCCGATATATACTATTGATAATATAGCTGCCTCGATGTGAATTCTTTTCATTGATTCTAATTTGCTTTTGGCAAATCAAAATACATTCCAAAGTTTTCTATTGTAGAGCTTCTTTAAAAATTAGACAAGCATCTTCTATTTCTTGCTTAGTAATAAAATGACTGAATGACAACCTGAAGGAAGAAGCACATTCGTTTTTATTTAAGCCCATAGATACTAAAACATGAGAAGGTGAAAGATCATCTGAATTACAGGCAGAGCCTAATGAATATCCAATTTTCCTTGTCTTTTTAAGTAGTTCAGAAGCCTTGACATTAGGGATCCTGATGTTTAGTATATGATGGCAAGTTTGATCACTTCCATTAATAGTTGCTTGGTACTGTTTGAAAAATGCTATGAAGTGAGATTTAATTTCACTAATTCTTATTTGATTTTCTTGAATTGAGGTTGCTGCTTTTTCGGCGGCGACTCCGAAGCCTACAACTCCGGGAACGTTAATTGTTCCTGCTCTAATGCCTTTTTCTTGTCCTCCACCATGAATCAATGATTCTAAGGAAATCCGAGGTTTTTTTCGTCTGATGAATAAAGCTCCAACTCCTTTAGGACCGAAAACTTTATGACTAGAAAGCGGCATTAAACCAATATGATTTTCAGCCATATTAATATTTAGTTTCCCTAAAGCTTGAGTTCCGTCACATAAGAATGGGACATTATTTTGATGAGCTATTTCTGAAATTTCTTTAACATTATGAATAACACCAGTTTCATTATTTACCCACATTATAGCGATCAAAACAGTTTCGTTGCAAATGGCACTTTCTAAATCTTTAAGATTAATTTTCCCTAAAACATCTACATCTAAGTAAGTGACTATAGCACCTTTTTTTTCAAGAAAAGCTACGGTATCTAAAACTGCTTTATGCTCTGTTTTACTTACGATTATATGATTTCCTTTAGATGCATATAGATTAAACACACCTTGAATTGCAATGTTTATTGATTCAGTAGCTCCTGACGTGAAAATTATTTCGGATTCTTCACAATTGATACTATTCGCAAGCTGTTTACGGGCTCTTTTTATAGCGCCATTTGCGTACCACCCAAACTGGTGTGTTGAACTTCCTGCATTTCCAAAGTGTTCTGTGAAAAACGGAATCATTTCTTTCAGTACATCTTTATCTACTGGAGTAGTAGCTGCGTAATCTAAGTAAATTGGTTTGTTCAATTTATATTTTTTTTGACAACCATTGGTTGTAATTAATCATTTCAGAATAAAGACGATTTTCTTCATTTTTTTCATCAACAAAATCAGAAATCTTTTGTTTTAAATCCTTGTTTGTACGTACTGAATTGGTGTATATCAATTCCGATATGATTTCAAGTAATATTTTTTCTCGGTTATTTTCAAGAAAAGACAACTGTTCTTTAAAGTCTTTTTTAACTTGTTTCATTCGGTATTCTAAGAAATCAAAATCATTCAATTCATATCGAATAATTAGTTCTGCAATTGCAGTTTTAAACTTGTAAGACTTGTCGGTGTTTTTATAGCTATCTAATAAATACAGTTGATGTAAATATTTTACTGCTTGTTTATTTTTTCCAAGATCAAAACTTAAGAATGCAAGATTTCCATATACGAAAATCTCGTAGTAGGCAGTTTTTTTTAGCCAACTTGAAATTTTTAATTCTTCAAGAATATCAATTGCCTTTTGTTTATCTAATGTCCCGTAATTGTTTACTAGGCCGTTATAATAGAAGAATAGGTATTTTTCTTTTCCAACCTTATCGAATTCCTCCATAGTGCCTTTGAGGATCTCTGCGTATTCCAGAGACTTTTCATATTTACCATTAATATGTAAACAATTTACCATGTAGGTAAGCATTTGTAGCTTGGAATCATGATTGGATTTATTAAATGAATTGTCTTTGATAAATAAATTGTAAGTACTCTCAAGATATTCTTCAAGTGCTACATATTCATGACGTTGCAATAAAACTTGAGATACTGAACGGTAAATTTTCAAGCGAAATTTACTTCCTTTTTTTAAGGTATCATCTTCCAATAAATCATTCACTGTTTTTTCCAACAGTGGGACAATTGGATTTTGTTTAGAAGAAAAATTTTGAGTTGTCTTGGTTTTATGAATAACCATTGCTAGTACATCATCCATTTCTCGGAATCTGTTTAATACTGCCAGATTTTCCTTTCTCTTCAAGATAAATATTCCCGGGTTTAATTCTATTGATTCCTGTGATAGCTTTATGTATTCACTGTAGATTATATCAAGTAAATCGTAAGCTTCTATTTTTTCAGCTTCTTTTTCAGCCTTTTTTAAATAATGAAGGCACAAGTTAAATGCGCGCTTTTTAGAGTATAATTTTACAGTTGTTAACAGGTTGTGAATTTGTATTTCTTCACCTTCATTGTAATGCTGTAAGGTTAAACATTTGTTTAAATCCTCAGCTAATCTATTTTTTAATCTGTAGTATGGATTTTTCGTACCCGCGTTATATAATTTGGAAAATATTTTTTCCTCATTATACTTTTCGCCTTGCTTTCTAATGAAGTCAAAAAGGATGATGTCCTTTCGGTCTAAACTAGGCTCAGTTCGCTTGGAATAGAGTTTATAAAATCGAACTTCTTCCTTATTTAATGATTGAATTATTTTATTAAGTACATCCATAAAAACACCTTAAGCGAGTAAGAATTGTATGCAATAATATACAAAAAATAATGGATCTTCACATAAAATGTTGTAAATTGAATTCTAATCAAGAAAGGGTTCACAGATGAAAAGGATTATTTTAGGATTGTTTTCTTTTACTTTCATTAGTAATATTCAAGTTTCTGCTCAACAGAGTGTTATAGAAATTGCGTCAGATGTTACTATGTTATGTAATTGTTCACAAGTAGAGGATGGTGATACGGTAAAGTATAAATATTTAGTAACTAATACTGGAAATTCAGCGATGTTAGTCCCGTATTATTATAACAACGGTAATGGTTATACGCTGGTAGGAACATTTGACAGTAAGACTAGAGTAACTAATCAAAGTTTCCCTACTACATCAGTTGCGTATAGTTGGATTAACGATGATGAAATGGGAGTTCAAATGAGTATTGTAGATCCTAATTCTAAACAAGCGATTTCATATATTTATCCTGGAGATACAGCAGCTATTGTAATTTATGATAGAGTTATAATGTCATCTCGACATAAAGAAGGGAATAATACAATTGTTGTTTGGCCTGAAAATTATGATGGTTTAACTGTTAAAGATTCATTAACATACAACATAGAAGTGCTTAATACATCTGGACAGGGAGCAGCAAACGGGACATATAGTCCATGGTTAAGTAACACTAAAGTATATCCTAATCCAGCTAGCAACAAAGTGTTGATATCGGTGCCTGAAGAACTAAAAACTCAACTTACTGAGATTACAATTAGTAACGCATATGGGCAAACGGTTAAAAGATTTGATGCTTCTTATTTAGAATTACAAATAGGCGATCTTGCTAATGGACATTATACAGTTGGTTTTACTTTGAACAATTCAACAAGTTTTGTAAAGCCACTTGTGGTTAAAAAATAACTGTAGCTCCATTTATCAGAGCAAACAGAATTCATAAACAATACTAAAAAAGTCACGATATGATCGTGGCTTTTTTTATTTTTGTAGAAACACATCTAAATATGTCTGTAGAAAACGGGAAGTATTGTAATGATTACACTAACTATTCACGATTTATTACCCGAGAAGTTAAGATTGGAAACGTTGCATTAGGAGGGAATAATCCTATTCGAATTCAAAGTATGACTACTACAGATACGATGGATACCATTGCAACTGTTGAGCAGACTATTAGAATGGTAGAATCTGGTTGTGACTACGTAAGAATTACAGCACCAAGTAAAAAAGAAGCAGAAAACCTTGGAGTCATCAAAAAAGAGTTGGTTGCTAGAGGGTATGATGTACCTTTAATTGCTGACATTCATTATACACCAAACGCTGCAGAAGTAGCTGCAAGACTAATTGAAAAAGTTAGAGTTAATCCTGGGAATTACGCGGATAAAAAGAAGTTTCAACAAATTGAATATAATGATAGTGAGTACAATGCAGAGCTAGATAGAATTAGAGTGAAGTTTTCACCACTGGTTGAGATTTGTAAAGAACATGGTACCGCTATGAGGATTGGTACTAATCACGGATCTTTATCTGACAGAATACTTAGTAGATACGGAGATACACCATTAGGTATGGTTGAGTCGGCAATGGAGTTTTTAAGAATTTGTGAAGATTTAAACTACCACAATATCGTACTTTCAATGAAGGCAAGTAATCCTAAAGTAATGGTTAATGCCTACAGACTTTTAGTAAATCAAATGGTTAATGCAGGAATGAATTATCCATTACATTTAGGAGTTACAGAAGCTGGAGACGGTGAAGACGGTAGAATAAAAAGTGCAGTTGGTATTGGGACCCTCTTAGAGGATGGACTGGGAGATACTATAAGGGTTTCTTTAACTGAAGATCCTGAATTTGAAGCACCAGTAGCCAAGAGTTTAGCTGACAGGTATACTTTAAGAAGTAATCATAAATCGATAGAAGCTCCTTCTAAGATTATTGTTAACCCGTTTGAATATAAGAGAAGATCTACAAACACAAGAATTAATATTGGAGGTACAGAAGTTCCAAGAGTAATAGGGGATCTAAGCACTGTTGCTGATATAAAACCAGCACATTTATTTCCGTTTGGATATCAATATTCAGTACCAAACGATAAATGGACTATTCAAGATGTTGCTGCTGATTATGTATTTGTTGGTGATCAAAAAGTAGATTTTAATCTTCCAGGAACTCTAGGAGTTATTCAGAATTCTGAAAAATGGAATAATGAGCATCAACATTATCCATTATTTGAAATTTCAGAATTACCGGCTGCTAAATATTCAGATCAATTAAATTTTGTTGTCGCATCTTCTGATAATGTTGATTTAGATTTTGTAAATACGGTTCCAAATGTTGTGCTTATTCTCTCAACTTCGAATAAGCATGGAATGGCTGAACAAAGAAAAGTATTTAATGAGCTTTTAGCTTCAGGACTTGAAATTCCAGTAGTTTTAAAACGATCTTATGAAGGTTTATCTTATGATGACTTTCAATTATATAGTGCAACAGATTTCGGTGGACTATTGGTTGACGGATTAGGGGATGGTGTTTGGTTAGAATCAGATTTATCTTCTCAGAAGGTAATGCAAACTGTATATGGTTTCCTTCAAGCAACGAGAACACGAATTTCAAAAACTGAATATATTTCTTGCCCGAGTTGTGGGCGAACATTGTTTGATCTACAAGAAACAACGCAATTAATCAGATCTAGAACTTCTCATCTAAAGGGATTAAAGATTGGGATTATGGGTTGTATTGTTAACGGTCCAGGTGAAATGGCTGATGCAGATTATGGATATGTAGGATCTGGAGTAGGAAAGATCACACTCTATAAAGGGCAAGAAGTTGTTGAGAAATCAATTAATTCCGAAGCTGCAGTTGATAAATTGATCGAACTTATCCAGTCTCATGGAGACTGGGTAGATGCATAATTATTTATCAGGTAGCAATTTAAAGCTCATTCTGTGATATTTAGTTGAGCCATGCTCAGCGATCATTTTTCTATGAAATTTGGTTGGATAGCCTTTATTTTGTTGCCAATCGAAATGTGGATATTCGTTATGAATTCGTTGCATGTACTCATCTCTATAAGTTTTAGCTAGAATAGATGCTGCAGCAATTGACTTGTATTTACCATCTCCTTGGATAATACATTCATGTTCAATGTCTTCAAATTGATTAAACTTATTTCCGTCAACAAGAATAAAGTTTGGCTTAGTTGATAGTCCTTTTAAAGATTCATGCATACCTAAAATTGAAGCTTGAAGAATATTAATTTCATCAATTTTTTTAGGGCTAATTTCTGCAACGCAAAATGCAATTGCTTTTTCTTCTATTATTTTTCGAAGTGCGTTCCTTTTAGATTCAGATAATTTTTTTGAATCATCTAATTCAGGGCATCTAAAATGTTTTGGTAAAATTACAGCAGCAGCGAATACAGGACCTGATAAACAACCTCTTCCTGCTTCATCACATCCAGCCTCAATTTTATCAGCGTATTTAAAGTTTTTTAAGCTCATTTTTCTAAAGTTTTTTGAATGCTATTCCACAATGCGTCTGCTGATTTCTTCCAAGTAAATAATTTTAATCGCTCGAAACCTTTCTTAACCAATTCATCAACATCTTGTTGATTGGTTGATAGTTCGTACATAGCAGTAGAAATTTCAGAAATGGAATTCGGTGAAACTGTATAGGCAGCATCACCAACAACTTCTGGTAATGATGTAGTGTCACTCGTTATAACTGCAGTACCACATGCCATTGCTTCTAAGACGGGAATTCCAAAACCTTCAAAGAAAGGAATATATGTAAGGGCTGTTGCTCCTGAAAGGAAACAATTTAAGTCGTTATCTGATAGTCTTCCAGTAAATATAACATCTTGCTTAAATTCTAATTTTTCGTAAACAGCCTGAATTGATTCAAACTTAAACATTACTTCTCCTCCAATTATTAGTTTAAAATGCTGATCATCCATTTTTTTAAACTCATTGAATGCTAAGAGTAAATTTTTCAGATTTTTCCTTGGATGTAATGAACCTATGAAGAAAAAGAAAGGTTTTCCTTTTGACGCTTTATTAGTAATTAAACTGGTTTTTTCTATTGGTAAAGGCTTAAATTTTGTCTTTACACCATTATAAACAACGTCAATTTTCTTTGGAGAAGTCTTGTATGTCTTTATTATATCAGATTTAGAAAATTCTGAAACGGTTGCAATTCTATCAGACTTTTCAATAAATTCTGGGGTATACTTATTATAATATTCACTCCATTTCTTTGGTAGGTCATCTGGGCGATGAACAAAATTGATATCGTGTATTACGGTTAAACTAGGAATACATGTTTTCAATGAAGCAACTGCATCTGGGCTTATAAATATATCAGGATCTATTTTCTTTAATAACCAAGGAAGGCTGAAATTATACCAAATCTTTAGTAAAAGAGGATGCCTTGCTGGAGGCATAATGATATGAGGGATTACATTTTTCTCAAAAATAAACTCTTCGTTATACTTCCTATCGAATATAAAATGAAATTCATCGTCGGGATTTTCCTTACAAAGTATCTTGAAAATTTCAGCAGTAAAAGTACCAATACCTTCTAATTTATCAGATAAAAGCAATCTTGTGTTCACAGCAATCTTCCTTCCCATTGAATTTTGTTATTTTTGTTTTAAAATTACAAGAACTACTAAAATAAAGGTTTCCCTTGATAAGCTAAGTTGAAAAAGACATTCATTTATAATTTGGTTATTTTATTTGTGCTTAACATTCTTGTTAAGCCAATGTGGTTATGGATGGACATGAAAGTCCAAACAGCTACAGGAGAAGCCTATGGATCATATTTCCCACTAGTTAGCTTGTCTATTATCTTTGGTGTTCTATTAGATTTAGGAATTAATAATTACAACAACAGAAAAATAGCCGCACACCCTGAAAGGTTTAAAAACTATTTTTCATCCATTACTATTGTCCGGTTTGGGTTGGCAATTCTATTTACAGGTATTTTAATGCTTGTTGGGATAATGGATAACTATCCACAAGAAAGGCTTCTTTTACTTTTTATCTTAGGATTGAATCAGGTATTATTATCATCTATCTTATATATACGTTCTAACTTCACAGCATTAGGGAATTTTAAAACAGATAGTTTTTTCTCTGTCTTGGATCGAATTTTGATGATTTTAGGAGTAGGTTGGTTTCTTTTCGGAACAGAGGATATAACTATTGAAAAGTTTGTTTGGATTCAATTTTTCGGTTATCTCATTACATTTCTAGTTTCAACTATTGTACTCTTAGTGATTGGAAAAGCTTCATTCCCAAAATTGAATGTTAGATTTTCAAAAATACTTCTTAAAAAGAGTGCTCCATATGCAATTATTGTATTGTTAATGTCTGCTTATAACAATTCTGATTCGATTATGATTGATAAGTTACTTCCTAACGGAGCAGAAGAGAATTCTTTGTATGCTCAATCATTTCGAATCTTAACAGCTTTAAACAATTACGCATATCTATTTGCTGTTTTATTACTCCCAATTTTTTCTAGAATGTTAAAAAAGAAAGAGGCAGTTGGGAAATTATTGGGGTTGTCGGGTGGTTTATTAATTTATGGAGTTTCGGCATTTGTAATTATTTCACTTCACTATAGAGTTGATATTTTATCACTTTGTTATGGGGATTATGGTGATAGCTCCTACTTTTCATCAGGTAAATTATTGAATAAAGACATTATCGAACGATCTCAAGAAGTGTATTTGGTTTTAATAATGGGAATTATTCCGATGTCATTTAATTATTGCTACGGTGTATTAATTACGGCTTCTGGAAGAATGGGTGTTTTAAATGCAATTGCAGGTGTTTCACTGGTATTTAATCTAATATTAAATTTCATATTAATTCCTGAGTATGGGGCTTACGGAGCTGCATATGCAAGCTTTTTCACACAAAGTTTAAGTGCGCTTGCTCAGGTTTTGATTGCTTATAAGCGTTTTAATTTGAAATTTGAAGTTACTAAACCGTTTAGATTTGTGGTTGGTTTAGGACTTTTGTATTATGCTGTTGAGTTTCTGAATTACCAATTTTCACTACCATTAAGGCTTGCCTTAATGGGTTTCCTATCGATGTTGGGATTACTTATATCCGTTAAGTTTGAAGGAATTAAGCCGTTATTAAATAGCTTGAAAAAATCAAATAAATAATTCGACAAAATTTAGTATTTTTGTTCACTTAAATTATGTGAATGAATTCTGAAAAGAAAGATTTGGACGAGGATTATTTTGATTCGTCGAGTTTATATGTGTTTTTATACAAGTATAAAGTTCAAATAGCTTTAATTGTTGTTTTGAGTGGACTAGTTAGTTCAATTATTTCTGTGACAATTCAGGAAAAATACAAATCCTTTGCTGTAATTTATCCCTCTAACACCAGTTCTGTAGCGAAAGCCCTAGTTAGCTCTAGATTTGGAGGTAAAACGGATATAATGGAATTTGGAGAAGAAGAAAAGTCAGAGCATCTTCTTGAAATTTTAAATTCTGATAAAGTTAAAAAGAAGATTATTGATCAATTTGATCTGATGAATCATTACAATATATCTCTCGAAGAATCAGCAACACCCAATTATGACTTGAATGAAATTTATGATGAAAACATAAAATTTAAGAGGAATAAAAATATGGCTGTTGTGATTTCTGTTTTGGACCACTCTCCTGATACAGCAGCAAAAATTACAAACGCACTATTAATTGCTTTGGATGATGTACTGAATTCAATCCAAAAGGAAAGAGCACTTCAAGGATTTAACATCGTTAAAACAGCTTATATAAGACTTTCACAAGAGGTAAGTGACATGGAGGATTCTTTATCGTTTATTATGGGTAAGGGAGTTCTAGATGTAAAGTCGCAATCTGAAGTATATGGAGACGCTTATGCTCAGGCAATTGCAAAAGGTAATAAAACTGCAGAGAAGGCCTTAAGTGAAAAATTAGATTTATTATCTAAGTATGGTGCTAAGAATATAAGTTTAAGAAATGCACTTTTATACGAGAGAAAAAGATTGTCTGATTTGAAGGGGAAATTTGAGGAAGCAAAGATTGATGCCGAATCAAGATTACAAAATTATTTTACAATTACTTCTCCTTTTGCAGCGGAGAAAAAAAGCTATCCAGTACGATGGTTAATTGTCGTGTTGAGTGTTCTAGGAGCATTATTTACAGGAGGAATTACGATTGTGTTGTATGAACAATTTCAGAAATTAAAGACTCAACTTTAAGAACCTATTATGAAACAGTATTTCGAGAGTGACGATGTTTTAAGCCTTTTATGGAGATGGAGAAAGCAATTCATTGTTGTTTTTTTAGTGTCATTTGTTGGATCGGCTGTATTCTCTTCGCCGTTTTTCATTAAACCAAAATACAAGTCTTTTGCACAAGTATACCCTACTAATTTGCAAAAGTACTCGGATGAATCAGCAACAGAGCAAATGCTTCAAATGTTAGAATCAGGCGTGATCAGAGAGGCTATTTGTGCTCAATTTGGGTTAGATAGTATTTATGATATTGAAAAAGACGATCAGCATTTTAAGACTTTGCTTTATAAAGAATATGCAGATAATATAAATTTCAAGAAAACAAAGCATGAATCAGTCGAAATTGCAGTATTAGATATTGATCCAGAAAGAGCTTATAAGATGGTAAATGCAATTCTTGAACGTTTTAACATTGAAGTTAAGAGATTACAAGATGAGAAATTAAAGGAGGCGGTTAGCACTATCAAAGAGATGATGATTATTAAAAGTAGTGAAATCACATCGCTTGAAAATGAAATTAATATCATTAGAAGAGAATATGGTATTTTAGATTATGGAAGTCAAGTTAAAAGTTTGTCTCGTGAGTATTACCGATTATTGGCAAGAGGAAATTCTAAATCAGGTAAAGTTGATAGAGTTAAACAAGAATTAGATAATTTAAAGAAGAAAGGAGTTGAATATGAACGACTTTCAGGTAGACTTTGGGTTGCGAGGGATTCATTTAACGGTTTGAAATTAAAATACGAGGCCGAACAGAATGAGCTACAACGTACTAAAGAATACATTATGAATTTTGTAAGTCCATATAAAGCAGATAAAAAGACTTACCCTGTAAGATGGTTAATTGTACTTGTTTCTGTTAGTACTTGCTTATTGGGGGCATTAGGAGTTGTTTCCTTTATGGATAGAATAAACAATGAAACCGTAGCATAAGGAAGTGTTATCATCGGCTAAGAAAATATGGTTTTATCTTATAACCTTTTTGTTTATAGCAATAAACGGGGTTCTATTGTATAGTGAAAACTATATGTTAATAATATTTCCTGCAGTACTATTTCTTGCTTACCTCGGTTTATTTAAGCTTGATGTTCTTTACCTGATTGTAATATTTTTGGTCCCGTTATCTGTGAATTTTGATAGCTTAGGATCAAGTATGGGAATTGGAATGGCTTTACCTACAGAACCGTTAATTGTAGGGATGATGCTTATCTTTGTTATTAAGTTATTGTTTTCTGGTTCATTTGATATTAAAATAACAAAACATCCAGTTACCTTGTTAATAATTGGACATCTCGTCTGGTTAGGTATAACAACAGTTACTAGTGAATTACCATTAATCTCGTTCAAATATTTTTTAAGTAGATTCTGGTTTGTTGCAGTCTTTTATTTTATTGCTTCTCAAGTTTTTCAAAAAAAGAATTATAGTTCGAAATTGTTCTGGCTCTATATTGTTGGTTTCGTTCCTGTAATAATCTATACTTTTTATCAGCACGCTATAAGAGGGTTTAGTCAAGCTAGTGCCAATTGGGTAATGAATCCGTTTTTTAATGATCACACATCATATGGTGCTTGTTTGGTTATGTTTTTCCCCTTTTTGATCTGGAAATTGTATTCTGATAAAATAAAAGGTATTAAGTGGCTAATGTTACTTTCTCTATTTGGCTTATTTGTTCTTGCAGTTGTTCTTTCATATACAAGAGCTGCTTGGGTTAGTTTAATTGGTGCATTGGGGATATACATTATCTTAAAATATAAAATTAAATCGTGGGTAATATATAGTGGTGTTGCTTTGGTTGGAGTAATAGTTTTATTATCATGGAATGAATTATTTAGTTCACTTGAAAAGAACAAGCAAGACTCATCATCTAACCTTTCAGAGCATGTTGCATCCATTTCTAACGTAAGTTCCGATGCGTCTAACTTGGAGCGTTTAAATCGTTGGAAATCGGCTTGGGGAATGTTTAAAGATAGACCTGTTTTTGGGTTTGGTCCTGGAACTTATGCTTTTGAGTATGCACCATATCAAAGAACTAGAGATAAAACAATAATTAGTACCAATGCTGGTGATGGAGGAAATGCGCACAGTGAATTTTTAGGTCCTTTGTCTGAGCAAGGAGTTATAGGAATGTTATTTATGTTAAGTATTGTACTAACCACTTGTTTTACGGCAGTAAAGACTTATAAAAGTAATGGTAAGAATGAATATAGAATGATTTCATTTGTAGCCTTCTTAGGTTTGATAACCTATTATCTTCATGGCTTATTGAATAACTTCCTTGATACTGATAAAGCTTCTTCTTTATTTTGGGGGTTTACTGCGATAATAGTTGTGATGGATGTTTTAACATCGAAAAAGAACTTACCTGGTGATGAGGTAGTAGAATCTTACAAGGAAAAATAGAGCTTTTTTTAAGCGAAAAAACAGCTAAGAATTGCAATGTCATCAATGTAAGGCTGGTCTTCTTTGAACGCTTCTAAGTCATCAATAAAATACTTATTTAGGCTATCCATTGAAGTGTCTGCGTGTTGTTTTTCTAATGCAGCTCCAATTCTTTCTGTACCGTATTCTAAATTGGCATTGTTCTCAACTTCAACTAAACCGTCGGTGTAACAAACTAATGTTGCTTTCGGTCCTACATTTACTTTTCCAACGTTTGGTGGAGGTAATTCATCAAGCATTCCTAAACCTGGACAACCTTTCTTTAATTCTTCAATTTTACCATTGTTATAAAAAACAGGAGGATTATGTCCACAATTTATATATGTTAGATTACGAGAATCTTTTTCATATACTCCAATAAACATAGTAATGAATTTTTCACCTTTGGCGTTATCCATTACTTTTTGATTTAAATCACTTACTAGTGCTTCAAGAGAAACTGAATGTATAACTCCTGCTCTCAGATTGGCCTGGAAATTACTCATTAATATAGCGGCTGAAACCCCTTTTCCAGAAACATCTGCAATACAGAAAACTAATTTATTATCATCAATCCACATTACATCATAGTAATCACCACCTACTTGATCATGACTTCTATAATATGCTGCTATGTCAAATTGATCATTTTTTGGTAGACTTGTAGGTAAAAGCATGTTTTGCATCTCACTTGCAAGCTCAAGCTCTTTCTTAACTCTTTCTTGTCTAATTGCTTTTTTTGCTAAATTCTTGTTCTCAATAGCAACGGCAATTATGTTTGTAAAAGTTTGAATAAAAGGAAGGTGCTTTATTATTGGACTAATTTGAATTGCTTCATTGATAATGTCACCTATAAGAAGGTAAGCAAGAGGTTTTGTTTTATGGAATACTGGTACTAATAAATCGAATTCACTAAATACTCCAACTGTATGGCTATTAACTTCAATAATTTCTTCTACAGCAAGAAGATCTTTTTCAACATCAACTTCTAAAGTTTCGATGTCTGTACCATATGACATTGCGATATTCCATTCGCTTTCATTGATAAACAAAACGACTTTTTCTATATCTAATTCTCTAAGAACTTGTTCATAGATTCCAAATAACTTGCTTTTAGACACATTGCTATTAATAGCAAGTGTAACCTCTAGCAAAGCGTTCAATTTCAAGTCTTTAACTTGTATTTTCCGCTGTGCTCTTTTTAAGGATTTTACCGTCATTTAGAATAGGATATAAAAAAACAATAGTTTCATTACGTAAATACCGAGAAATAGTTCCTCAATAATCTATTAATGAATTACTTTTTAACTCTTTCAGAATATGAACCAGTCTTTGTCTCAACTTTAATAAAATCTCCTATATTTATAAATAATGGAACTCTAACTTCAGCTCCTGTTTCAACCGTTGCTGGCTTCGTTGCGTTTGTAGCAGTATTTCCTTTTATTCCTGGTTCAGTATAAGTGATTTCATACTCAAAATAAGTTGGTAATTCACAAGCTAACATTTCTTCATTCTCAGCATGTACAAGTATTTCAACTTCCATCCCTTCCTTAAGAAATTTAGGAGCATTAATTATCGTTTCACTAATTGCAAATTGCTCAAAAGTTTCAGTATGCATTACGTTATAACCCATATCATCCTTGTAAAGGAATTGATATTTTCTTCTTTCTATACGAACAGTTTCAATTTTAATTCCGGCAGTAAAAGTATTATCTATTACTTTTCCATTATCCAAATTTCTCAATTTTGTTCTAACGAAAGCAGGACCTTTCCCTGGTTTTACGTGTTGAAATTCAATTATTTGAAATAATTTTCCGTTATGTTTAAGACATAATCCGTTTCTAAAATCTGAAGTTGTAGCCATGGTAGTTTTTATTTAACTCTTAAATATCCTTTCATAATACCTCTTTTGGCATCTTGAATGAACGATATGATTTCATCTCTCTCTCTACTTGCTTTCATGTCTGCTTCGATAACATTTATAGCTTGAGTTTGATTTAATCCTCTTAAGAATAGTATTCTATATAATTCTTGAATTTCTTGAATCTTCTCCGGAGTGAATCCACGTCTTCTTAAACCTACTGAGTTTATTCCAACATAAGATATTGGCTCTCTTGCCGCTTTTGTAAAAGGAGGTACATCTTTTCGTACCAAAGCTCCTCCAGTTACCATTGCATGCTTTCCAATATGCACGAATTGGTGAACTAAAGTTCCTCCACCTAAAATAGCAAATTCATCAATATCAACGTGTCCAGCAAGATTGGTACTATTTGCTAATATTACGTCGTTTCCAATTTTACAATCGTGAGCTACGTGAACATATGCCATTAATAAAACATTGTCTCCAATACTAGTAGTATTACGATCAACAGTTCCTCTATTAATAGTTACACATTCTCTTATAGTAACATTATTTCCTATTTCAACAGTAGAATATTCTCCACCGAATTTTAAATCTTGCGGTACGGCACCAATTACGGCACCAGGGAAAATACGACAGTTTTTACCGATCCTTGTCCCTTCCATGATAGTAACATTAGGTCCTACCCATGTTCCTTCACCTATGTGAACATCTTTTTCTATAGTAACAAATGGTTCTATTACTACATTCTTAGCGATGTCCGTTTGAGGGTGTATATATGCTAATGGTTGGTGCATCTTATTTTACCTTTTCTATTTTTGCTAACATCTCAGCTTCAGTTACTAATTCTCCATTTACGTATGTTCTTCCTATCATATGAGCTAATCCTCTTCTGTATGGAGATGCATATGTTAATTCGAAAACCATTGTGTCACCAGGAACAACCATCTTTCTAAATTTAACTTTATCCATTTTCATGAAGTACGTTAAATAATCTTCAGGATTGTCGAATTGACCTAATACTAATACACCACCAACTTGTGCCATTGCTTCAACTTGTAAAACACCAGGGAAAATTGGTTGATCAGGAAAATGTCCTCTAAAAAGGTCTTCATTAATTGTTACGTTCTTTACACCTACTACTCTTTCAGGAGTCATTTCTATAATTCTGTCAACTAACAAAAAAGGTGGACGGTGAGGTAGTATTTTTTTAATTCCTTGAACATCTAAGACAGTCTTAGTAACGTCAAATTTTGGTTGATTTTCCATTTTCTTGATACTATGTTTTATAAGTTTTGCAAATTCCACGTTAGGACCATGACCTGGTCTAGTGGCGATTATTTTACCTTTTATTGGTCTTCCAACTAGCGTTAGATCCCCTACGATATCTAATAGTTTATGTCGAGCAGCTTCATTCGAGTGTCTAAGCTCAACATTATTTAAAATTCCGCTAGATTGTACTTCAACCTTTGGACGATTTAATAATGACGAAAGCTGATCTAATTTCTCTTGTGAAACAGGTTTGTCGACTACAACTATAGCATTACTTAGATCACCTCCTTTAATTAAGTTGTGTTCAAGTAATAATTCTAATTCATGCAAGAAGCAAAAAGTTCTTGAAGATGAAATATCCTTATCGAAATCTTTAAGATCATCTAAAGTTGCAACTTGCCTACCTAATACAGGAGAATTGTAATCTATAGTAGAAGTTATATTGTAATGATCATCAGGGAGTGCTATTAATTCAATTCCTTTTTCTTCATTAACATATTTGATTGGTTCAGTAATAACGAAGTAATTTTTTGCAACCTTAAATTCTTTGATACCAGTTTCTTTCAAAACTTTCACAAAAGGTTGAGCGCTTCCATCCATAATTGGCATTTCTTGCGCATCTACTTCAACTAAACAATTGTCAATTCCTAAACCAGTTAAAGCTGATAATACATGTTCAACTGTTGAAACAGAAGCCGATCCTTTTGTTAAGGTAGTTCCTCTTTCAATTTCAGTTACTAAATCTACATCCGCCTCAATGATAGGTTGATTGTCTAAATCGACTCTTTGAAATTTAATTCCAAAGTTTTCTTTTGTTGGGCAAAAAGTTAATGTAACCAGGTTTCCGGTATGTAAACCGACTCCTTGAATAGTTACTTTTTGCGCTACAGTTTTTTGATTATCTCCCATACAAACTTTACTCACTCTTCAAAAATAAGCCTTTTATTTTTGGTTAGACAATTTGATAATTTCTTTTTCTAAATCGGCTACTTTTTGTTGTGTTTTTGGAAGGTTTCTGAAACCAACATAACTTCTTTTATACTTACCCATCTCAAAGGCTGGAGACCCTTGCCATATTGAGTTTTCAAGTTTTATTGATTGACCAATTCCTGATTGTGCAGCAATTTTAACTCCATCTGCAATTGTTAGGTGACCGATAATTCCTACTTGACCCCCAATCATACAGTTTTTCCCAATTTTTGTAGAACCTGCAACTCCAGATTGAGATGCGATTACGGTATTTTCTCCGATTTCGACATTGTGGGCAATCTGTATGAAGTTGTCTAATTTCACACCTTTTCTGATGATTGTTGATCCCATCGTTGCTCTATCAATTGCACAATTTGAACCGATTTCAACATGGTCTTCTAAAATTGTATTTCCTATTTGAGGGATCTTACTGTATTGATTTTCAGCGTTTGGCGCGAAACCAAAACCGTCACTTCCAATAGCAGTTCCAGCATGAATTGTACAAGAGTTTCCAATTACACAATCATCATAAACTGTTGTATTTGGGTGTAAAATAACATTGTTACCAATTTTAACATTATCGCCAATTGTAACATTTGGATGAATGGTAGTATTATCTCCAACTGAAGAATTTGAACCTATTCGAACAAAGGCTCCAATAAATTCTCCTGAACCGATTGTGCTATTTTCTCCAACAAAAATTGGTGTTTCCCTTCCTGTTTTACGAGGTTTTAACTCTTCGTACTTCTGTAGTAAAATAGCAAATGCACCATATGGGTCTTCAACTCTAATTAAACTAGCTTCAACTTTTTGAGCCAATACAAGCTTATTAGAAATAATGATAACTGATGATTTACATGAGTATAAAAACTCTTCATATTTTTCGTTGGCCAAAAACGATAAAGCATTTGGTTTTCCTTCTTCAATTTTTGTAAACGTATTTACACTTGCTTCTGGATTCCCTTCAACCGTACCACTAATTAAAGCGGCAATTTGTTGTGCAGTGAACATCATATTTTTATTGTTTTTGGGTAACACAAAAAGTATTTTGTTACAGGAGATGATAAACTAGAAATGTTTAGTTGATCAGACGCTTCTGCGATATCTTTTATTGTTCCGTTTTTGTATAATATTTTTATTGAATCCTTTAAAGGATTGTACGCATTATTTTGAATTTCTTCAGTAAAGACAAAGTGTTCAACATCTTCTTCAGGAATAGATAATTGATCTATAGTTTTCTGTCTGTATTGATCTATGAGCTCTTGTGAATAAGGTTTAGTACTGATTTCTACTCGGTATAACTTCCTGTTAATCATCCAGTCACATAAAGTTGATAAGGATTTGTTAGGGTGGTCAATCCACTCCTTAATGCAACTAAAAATATCATAATCGTCTAATTTTGAAAATTGATCTAATAATTCTGGATCACTTTTAAAATCAGATAAATTATAATCTGCTTGCAAAAACTTAAATAAAGGCTTTGTACAAAATAATTTTTCTCCTTTAAGAGATAAATCTTTTGCTTTCTTTAAAATATGGATGACTAATAATTCTGCAGCGACTACAGTTTTATGTAAATATACTTGCCAATACATGATTCTTCGAGCAACTAGAAACTTCTCAATAGAATAAATTCCTTTTTCTTCTACTACAAGTGAATCATCTTTGATATTAAGCATCTTGATAATTCGATCGACACCAACTATTCCTTCTTGTACACCAGTATAAAAACTGTCTCGTGTTAAATAATCAAGTCTATCAACATCAAGTTGACTACTAATTATCTGATGTAAAAACTTTCGTTTGTACGTATTCTTGAATACTTGAAGTGTTAAATCCAGTTCTCCATCAAACTCTTCGTTTAATCTTTCTATAAAAAGTATTGAGATTTCTTCATGATTAATTCCTTGAACGATAGTATGTTCAAGAGCATGAGAAAAAGGGCCGTGTCCAATATCATGCAATAAGATTGCACAAATAACGGCTTTACACTCTTCATCACTAATAAAATGGCCTTTAGATTTTAAAGTATCTAAAGTTTGCATAGCCAAATGCATTGCCCCAATCACGTGATGAAATCTTGTATGATAAGCACCGGGATAAACTGTACTTGTTAAGCCAAGTTGTCTTATCCTCCTAAGTCTCTGGAAATAGGGGTGTTCTATGATATCAAAAACGATATCGTAAGGAAGATTAATGAATCCATATATAGGATCATTAATTATTTTCTTTTTATTTTTTTTCACTCTGATCGTTCAGTTCTTTATTATTCCTATTTTTAGAGGGAATTAACTTTTCAAAAATACAGTTTTTAATGGATAAGGTGAAAATTTTATGGGCGGATGATGAGATTGACTTGTTAAAGCCGCATATTTTGTTTCTAGAAAACAAGGGTTACGAGGTAACTAAAGCTAAAAGTGGTGATGAAGCAATTGATTTAGTTGTAGAAAACCATTACGATGTTGTGTTCCTAGATGAGAATATGCCTGGCGTTTCAGGGTTAGATGCATTAATTGCAATTAAAAAAGAACGTAAAAGCTTACCAGTAGTCATGATTACGAAGAGTGAGGAGGAGCATATAATGGAGGATGCTATTGGTAGTGAAATCTCTGATTATCTTATAAAACCCGTTAATCCAAATCAAATATTATTGTCACTTAAGAAGATTTTAGACAATTCGAGATTAGTTAGTGAGAAATCAACTTCGGATTATCAAAAAGAATTTCGTGAAATAGGTATGCGACTTTCTGATCATTTAGAAGCTGAAGACTGGGTTGACATTCAAAAGAAATTGGTTTATTGGGATTTAAAACTTTCTAATAGTCCAGATTCTGGAATGGATGAAATTCTGAAAATGCAAAAAACTGAGGCAAATGGAGCTTTTTCCAAGTTTATTGGAAGGAACTATTTGGATTGGTTGAATGCGCCAGATGAAGACACTCCAACAATGTCTCATACGCTTTTAAAAGATAAATTATTACCTAAGCTAAAGTCTGGAAAACCAACCTTTTTATTGTTAATGGATTGCCTTCGTTATGATCAATGGCGGGTTTTACAACCTGAGTTTGCAAAGCACTTTCAAATAGAAGAAGATACATGTTATGTGTCTATTTTACCAACTGCAACTCAATATGCTAGGAATTCAATTTTTGCTGGTTTAATGCCATCTGAGATTGAAAAAAGATTTCCAAATAAGTGGTTAAACGATAATGATGAAGGTAGAAAGAATGACTTTGAAGAGGACTTCGTAAATGATCTGCTACAAAGAAATGGTTTGGGTGATCTTAAAGTGTCTTATAATAAAATCACCAATTTGTATAAAGGGAAAAAATTATTGGAAGATTTCCATCAGTTAATGAATAATGATTTGAATGTCATTGTATATAACTTTGTTGATACATTAAGTCATGCTAGAACTGATATAAAAGTTATGCGTGAGTTGGCGGAAGATGAGAAAGGTTATCGTAGCATTACCAAGTCATGGTTTGAGAACTCACCGTTATTGGAAATGCTTAAAAAACTGAATGGAACTGAATCAGAAATTGTGTTAACTACGGATCATGGAACTGTCCATGTAGATAGTCCAGTTAAGGTAACGGGTGATAAAGAAATCAGCAGTAATTTAAGGTACAAAGCTGGTAGAAATATGCAATATAAAAGTAAAGATGTATTTGAGATCAGTGATCCAAAAGAAGCATTTTTACCAAAGCCAAATGTGAGTACAAAATATATATTTGCAAGGAATGATGATTTTTTCGCGTATCCGAATAATTATAATCATTATGTTAAATATTACAGAAATACTTTTCAGCATGGTGGAATTTCATTAGAAGAAATGGTGATTCCAGTTATTTCTATGAAAAGTAAATAATGAAAATAACGGCAGGTAATTTAGCAGGTTTAACAATTGTTGCTCAGGAAATCATTAAGCATTCTTTGGAAAAAAAGATTGTCTTGTTGAATGGCGAAATGGGTGTTGGTAAAACGACATTGGTTAAAGAGATTACTAGATTATTAGGTGTAGAAGAAAACGTTAGTAGTCCAACTTTTTCTATTGTTAATGAATATCATGGAAATGAAGTGATTTATCATTTTGATTTTTATCGATTGGAAGAGGAAGAAGAAGCATACGATTTTGGTGTTGAAGAATATTTTGATTCGGGAAATCTTTGTTTACTAGAATGGCCGGAAAAAATTAGTAACTTGTTGCCAACTTCAGACCTTTGTTTGGATGTTCAGATTACGGTAGAAGATAATATTAGAGTTTATAATTTTTAAGGGAGGGGAATATGAAGTCATCAGATTTAATTAAGCATTTAACAGAAAGTGGATTAATGCCACAGGAGGAAATGTTAGAAGTACAATGTGGAGATAGAAGTTTATATATAGGAATTCCTAAAGAAAGTGCCTTTCAAGAAAAAAGGGTGGCTCTTGTGCCAAATAGTGTTGGATTATTGGTTTCGAACGGTCATAGAGTTGTTGTTGAAAAAGGTGCTGGAGTTGCAGCAAATTTTTCGGATAAAGACTATAGTGAAGCAGGTGCTGAGATCGCTTATAGAACAGAAGATGTTTTTAAAGCAGATATTATTATAAAAGTAGCTCCGTTAACACTTGAGGAAATGGAATTTTTAGATCCTCTTCAAAAACAAATTTTATTCTCTGCATTACAACTTTCATCCCAACCAAAAGATAGCATGAAGATGCTAATGAAAAAGAAAGTGACTGGTATCGCATACGATTTCATTAAAGATAGAGAAGGCGTTTACCCTATTGTTAGATCAATGAGTGAAATTGCAGGAAATACATCAATTCTTATCGCTGCTGAATACTTGAGTAATGCCAATAACGGTCATGGTGTTATGATGGGTGGAGTACCCGGAGTAAAGCCTACGGAAGTAGTTATTTTAGGAGCAGGTGGAGTTGGAGAATTTGCAGCAAGAGCGGCGTTAGGGTTAGGAGCATCAGTTAAAATATTTGATAACGAATCACATAGATTAAGGAGAGTACTTATTAACTTAGGTCAGCGTATTTATACATCTATTATTCAGCCAAAATTGTTAAAGAAAGCATTGATGAATGCGGATGTTGTAATTGGAGCTTTACGACCTAAAAATGGTAGAACACCTTGTGTTGTTTCTGAAGATATGATTTCAGATATGAAATTTGGATCTGTAATTATTGATGTAAGTATTGATACAGGAGGATGTTTCGAAACGTCAGAAATTACTTCACATGAAAATCCAGTATTTAAGAAATACGGAGTTACACATTACTGTGTACCAAATATTGCTTCTCGTGTTAGTAGAACGGCCTCATATGCTTTAAGTAATATTTTCACACCAATGATACTTGATATGGGTGAAGATGGAGGACTGGAAAAGATGATGCATAATCAAGCTGGAATAAGAAATGGTGTTTATATGTATAAGGGAATTTTAACGAGTAAAACACTTGGAGAAACTTTCGATTTACCATACAAAAACATCGATTTGTTAATGGCTGCTATCTAATTAGGTTTTATCCAATTTATTATTTTCATACATACGTAAATAAAAGTTTAAAATTGTTTTTGTAATACAAGCAAACACAATATATTTACCGGTATTAATTGATTCAGATATGGGTGAAACATTAGCATTAATAAACGCATTAGCATTATTTGTGATTGGTGTTTTTCACTTTTATTGGGCAGCAGGGGGTAAAGTAGGATCTAAAGTAGTTTTACCTGAGGTCGAAAAGGAAGGTTTAGCTTTTAAACCGTCAAATTTTGCAACTGTTCTTGTAGGATTTATTTTTTTCTCATTGGGTTTATTTCCACTGATTATTATGAATGTCATAGATATCCCATTGCCTAAATTCTTGAGTGACTATTCAATGATATGTTTAGGAGGAGTGTTTATAATTAGAGCTATTGGTGAATTTAATTATGTAGGCTTTTTTAAGAAAGTTAAAAGCACAAAATTTGCACAATTTGACACGAAATATTTTTCACCTCTGTCTTTAATTCTTGGAGTCTTTTTCTTCTTAATTGAATTTATTTTCAGATCATAATCTGTTTTAGCATTTTTCTTTTTCGAAATGTGTAATTTTGCGTTATGAAAAAAAGTAAACGGTTTTTTATTTTCTTTTCTAGTGCAGGAATCATGAGTTTTTTCCTTCTTTTTACACTTTCAGTAAGAGAGGATAAGCCACTAGATAAGTATACTGATTGGATGCCTGGAAATAGAGTTCTTTCCCTAATGTTAGAAAGGAAGAATCCTGATGGGAAATCAATACCGAAAAAAATTGATTTGTTAAAAGCTGTACCAGATAGCTTGGAATCTAATGGAATTACGAGACTTGAACTTTTACACGCCTTGAAAAAAGGTGACGTTCAGTTATTTCATCACTTAACACACCCAAGAGCAAAACCAAAATCCTATTACATAGATATTGAGATTAATGATAAGTCTTTTGGAATAATCGCAGTAATTAGTACAGGTTATACTGAAATTGTTTCATTTGGAGCACCAATATTAAACACTTCAAATGAGGTTTATTTAGTGGTGGGGGTACTATCATCAGTCTTAATTATTTTATTTTTAATGTTTCGACGTTTATTTAAAAGGTTTGCAGACTAGAATTAGTTTCAATAAGAAGCGAGATCTGACAATCTCATGACCAGATATTTTCATTTATTTCGATAGTTTTATTAAAAACATAACAATGGCATTTCAGAACGATTTAATTTTAAAAGCAGCAAGAGGAGAAAACGTTGACAGAACACCTGTATGGTTAATGCGTCAAGCTGGAAGAATTTTAAAAGAATATCGTGATATCCGTGGAAAATTATCTGGTTTTAAAGAACTAGTTGAAACTCCAGAGTTAGCAGCAGAGGTTACTATTCAACCAGTAGACTTATTAGGAGTAGATGCTGCAATAATATTTAGTGATATTTTAGTAGTTCCTGAAGCAATGGGACTAACATATCAAATGATCGAGAAACAAGGTCCTTGGTTTGAAAACACTATTCAAACGATGGCTGATGTTGATAAGATGATTGTTCCAGATCCTTATGAGCATTTAGCTTACACGCTTGATGCAATAAAAATAACTAAGCAAGAATTAAATGGAAGAGTACCAATAATAGGGTTTGCAGGAGCGCCTTGGACAATTTTTTCATATATGATTGAAGGTAGTGGGAGTAAGACATTTTCTAAAGCAAAAAAGATGCTTTACACTAATCCAACTTTATCACACGCATTATTACAAAAGATTACTGAAACTACTATTGGATATTTAAAGGCTCAAGTTGTTAGTGGAGCTGATATGGTTCAAGTTTTCGATAGTTGGGCTGGTATACTAAGTAAACAACAATACAAAGAATTCGCTTTGCCTTACATCTCGCAAATTTGTGATGCTATTGAAAATGTACCAGTTACTGTTTTTGCTAAAGGTGCATATTTCATTAGGGAGGAGTTAGGAGCTTTAAATTGCCAAACTATAGGATTAGATTGGAATATGGATCCTATTGAATCAAGGGCTTTAATAGGTGATAGTAAAACGCTTCAAGGTAATTTAGATCCATGTGTACTTTATTCTGGATTTAGTAATATCGAAAAGGAAACAAAAGAGATGCTAAAGAAGTTTGAGGGTACTCCTCATATCGCAAATCTTGGTCATGGTGTTTATCCTGATATGACGCCCGATGCTGTTAGGTGCTTTATTGAAACTGTTAAAGCATACTAGTTTTAGAACAAAAAAAAGCTCCTTTCAAATGGGGGGAGAAAGGAGCAAACTTATTTAGTGGGTAAACTATAATAAATTATCTAATTAATTCTGTTATTTCAATTACAAGTGCTTTTTCAAATTCTTTTAATGATTTAGCGCCTTTTTGAATAAAATGACTAGCGCCACCGAAGAGTAGTTTATGTTTTACTATATCTCCGCTTTCACCAGTATATGATATTATTTTTAGTTTAGGATTAAAAGATTTTACTTCTTCTAAAATATCTAATCCACTTATGTCTGAATCGTCGTCCTTATCTAGTCTATAATCTAAGATTACAATTGCAGGTATTGTAGGGTCGGCTGAATCGTAAAATGCATTTGTATTATCGAAGTACGAAAACTTAAAAGGAATTGGTGTTGTTAAAGTCGATTTAATCTTTTCCATGAATTGTGTGATAATTTTCATAAAAATAGGATCGTCGTCAATTACGTAAATATTTAATTCATCTAAATTGTACTTGCTCATAACTATATTTGTTAGGATATGAACCTACGGTAATTCATTGATTTTGTTACGTATAGGGTATTTTTTGGTGAAGTAAAGGCATAAAAAAACCTACCGGAGTAGGAATTTTTATATTGTTGATATTGAACTTAAAACCTAAAATATTACATGTTTTTTATTTTCAGTAAAACTGTCATTCCGTGGAAAATTGTATCAGTTGTACCCTCTTCTTCATTTGGAATTAAGCTGATTTCTTCATCAGGAAACTCATAATCTAATGTGAAAACTGTCAGCGAATTTCTGCTAGTATCAGCATCATTCCAAACGTATTTGTAATCTTCCGTATTCACATAATTACCATATTTACCGTTGAAATAAACACTCATTTCATTAAATATTTTTTCTGCTAAATCATCTTTTTCCTTGGCACTACTTCCGTGAGGATTAATCTCAAGTTTTAGTTTAGTTACAACATTATTTTTATCATAAAAATACTCTATATCAGCCCAATAATCTGTTGAAATGTCTGGTGTGAAATTAACATTAATACCATCTTTTGCAGCAAGGTCTTCATCCTTTTCAATTATTTTACTAACCGACTCACCTAAAGTAAAACCTCTAATGTGACTTCTTTCCGACTTTATTAATTCTTGTAATGCAGGTGATGATTCTGTAAGTTTAATCACATCTTGAGGCTGTGTTTGAATTGTCGAATCTGGACAATCAGCTTTACATCCAATTAAAATTGCTGAAGCACTAATGGCGAATATAAATTTCTGTATCATAATTAACTTTTACTAGTAGTATTAACAACCTTGTTCATATGCGATTTTCTGAAAAATGTTTCAAAAAGACAGAGAAATTTAAATTAACTCAAACCGTTTTAGCATTTGATGTATATCCTCCTTTTGTAAATCAAGCCATTCAGCTTTAATATTTGCCTTTAATGCTCCTTTAACATGCTGAGGTGAATCATCTATAAACAAGGTTTCGTTTTCCTTTAATTGATGTGTACTGACAATATGTTTGAAACCCTCTGCTTTAGGTTTTCTAATCCCTAATGTGTTAGATAAATATACAACCTCAAAGTGATCATCCAGATTTTTCACACCAAGTTGCTCTTCTAAAATTTCCCAGACTTTTTCAATATGGATTTGATTCGTATTACTATATAAGAACAAACGATATTTACTTTTTAGTTCAATTAAAAGTTCAAGTCGTTTTTTTGGCATACCTAAAAGCATGATATTCCATGCCTTTTTAATAACCTCATGATCGTGATTCTTCCCACATAAAGAGTTGATCCCATCAAAAAATTCAGATGGTGAAATTTTTCCTTCTTCGATTTGATCAAAGATATCAATTTGATTGGCTTTTGAAAAAGCATTTGAGAGTCCGAGTTTTCCAAATTCATCAGTTGTTTTTTCGTAACTCAGATCGAACAAAACTCCACCTAAATCAAGAATAATATTTTTAATGTCTTTCATGTGTTTTAGTTTCTTATAAGATTGATATAAGTAAAAGTAAAAAACTATACCTTTGTACATTACTCAAAACAAATTTTATTATGAAAAAGCATTTATTAGTTGTCTTGTTAACAATGGGAATTTGGGGATTCGGAAAAGCTCAAATGACAATTGAAGAACAAGTTGCAGATACTGCTTGCGCTTGTTTGAGTATGTTGGACACATCGGAAATTAAGATCAATGCAAATGTGTTGAAGATGACTTGTTTACAAGAAGCTATTGAAAAGAACATGGTAGCGATCCAAAAAAACCATGCAACTGAGCAACGAAGAGAAGAAGATCAGGAAAAGCTTGGGATTAGAGGTAGTTTAAGGATTAAAGTTCAAAATGTTTTAACTAAAAACTGTACTGTTTACGCAAAGTTTGAGCAAAAAATGCAAACTCAACGTGAATCAGGAAGAGGAAGAAGATAATTATGTTTCAAGAAGAATCTAAGAGAACGGAAATAGGAGATTTAGGTGAGTTTGGTTTAATTGATGCCATCACTAAGAATATTAAATTGCAGAACTCATCCTCTGAAAAAGGAATTGGAGATGACGCTGCTATCATTGATTATGGCGCAGATTCAAAAACTGTAGTTTCTACTGATATGTTGGTGGAGGGTGTGCACTTTGATTTAAGCTATACGCCATTAAAGCATTTAGGATATAAGGCTGTAGTGGTTAATATTTCTGATATAATGGCAATGAATGCTATTCCACGTCAGATTACTGTTTCTATTGCGCTTTCTAATCGTTTCTCTCTTGAAGCTGTAGAGGAGTTATACGCAGGAATTAATTTGGCTTGTGAAATTTACAATGTTGATTTAGTTGGTGGAGACACTACATCTTCATTATCAGGACTAGTTATTAGTGTTACTGCAATTGGAGAAGGTAAAGAAGGTAAAATTGTTTATCGAAATGAAGCTAAAGAATCTAATTTGTTGGTTGTTTCTGGAGATCTTGGAGGTGCCTATATGGGATTACAGATTTTAGAAAGAGAGAAACAAATTTTTAAAGAAAGCCCTACAGTTCAACCTGATTTAACAGATTGTAATTATATTATTGAGCGTCAACTTAAGCCAGAAGCTAGGTTAGATGTAATTAAAGAGTTTGAAAAACTTGACATTCTTCCAAAGGCTATGATTGATATTTCTGATGGTTTATCATCGGAGGTATTACATTTATGTAAGCAATCTAAGCTAGGAGTTAGTGTATATGAAGATAAGCTTCCAATTGATCAACAAACTTTTGATAGAGCAAGGGATAATCACTTAGATCCAACAATGTGTGCTCTTAATGGTGGTGAAGATTATGAACTTTTGTTTGCGCTTGATTTAGCAGATTATGAGAAAGTTAAAGATCATCCAAAATTTACAGTTGTAGGTCATTTTGTAGCTGAGTCTGAAGGATGCAATTTAACTGCTAAAGGAGGAACAAGTCATCCATTAGAAGCTCAAGGTTGGAATCCACTTAAAGAAGGTTAATCTTTTGAAAAAAAAGCCGCTCAAAAGAGCGGCTTGGGGATAAGAACATCAGATTGCGATTTAATGTTCAGCATTCGCAATCGTCATAATATAGGATAATATACTAGTTACATATTAAGTAAAGTGATTCACTTATTGGGATATATGTAACATAATACTAATTTATAGCTTGTCTATTGAGGATAATTATTGAGTTTCAATAGTTATTACCCGCTTTATATCGCGTTTTCAATCTTAAGCTAATGTAGTCCAGTATATTAATGCTTTTAAATATTACTTAGATCTAAACAGCTTTAGCTTGTTTATTCTTCTTTCTGTAAAGGAAAGATGTTAAGATATGCTTTCTAACAAATCTCATTTGTTTGTCTGAATTACATACTTTAATATAAAGTCCTTTATTAACTCCAAAGTACTCATATGTATTTCCATCTAGAAATTCAATTTCGAATAAAAGTCCTTTGTGTTTGAAATCTGAAATTCCACTTGCAATACTTACATTGTATTCTTCAATGTTTGCAGCAACAGTAGCAGGAGCAATACTTACTAAGAAATGGTAACCATCAATTACTTTTTTACCCATTAATTCAGCTTCCTTAGCTTTTTCATCACCATCTTGAAACTTGTCAGGATGCCATTCTTTCACCAATTTTCTATATGATGATTTTAGTTCTTTAAGATCTAAAGCACCTTCAATATTAAATAACTTCTTGTATTCGTTAACTCGTTTCATGATGTATTTCCTTTCTAAATTGAGTGCAAAATTACATGTTTTAATTAAATAATCAACAAAATTTAATAATTGGTGTTTTATTGTGGCCTAAGATCGGTAATTATTGATGGTTAAAAACGAATTCTTTTTTCTTGATTTTCTGAATAAACTCAATGGTTTCATCCACAGTTTACGATATTTTATACACTCAAAAATAAAGGAAATAAATAGTACAATAATTCTCATCGATAATTCATTATCTTCGCAATAGTTATTTCTAAAGAAACATCAATGAAGGTTATATATTCAATATTTGTATTAACAATAGTCACTCTTAGTTTTTCTCAGTGTACTAAAGAAACGATAGATGAAAATGGTGCAGGTACAGATATTATTGATTCAATATTTTATGACACAGACATTAAGCCTTTAATAGATGCGAAATGTATGTCATGCCACAGTGGTTCTAATCCATCAGCGGGTCTTAATTTAAGTACTTACCAAGTTGTTAAGTTTCAAGCTGAGTTTGGTACGTTAATTAGTAGAATAAATGATAGTCAATCTCCTATGCCAGTTTCTGGATTGATGACTGCCGATAATAGAGGTAAGTTTGATAAGTGGGTAACAGATGGATTTTTAGAAAATGAATAACACTAAAAAATTAGATACGATGAAAAGTTTATTAATAGCAGTTTCCATTTTTTGTGCAACTAGTTTATCAGCACAAAAATATTACACTAAAACAGGAACTACTTCCTTTGAAGCATCTGTTGAAGCATTTGAGTCAGTAGAAGCAACAAGTAAAAGTACCACAGCAGTTTTAAATACAGCTACAGGTGATATTGCAGCTTTAATATTTGTAAAATCATTTCATTTTGAAGTCGCTTTAATGGAAGAGCATTTTAATGAGAATTATCTTGATACTAAGGATTTCCCGAAAGCTACTTTTAAAGGTAAATTAGCGAATTTTGATATAAGTAAAGTAACTAGTGAATGGACAGAATTTACGATGACAGGGACTTTAAAAATTAGAGGTGTTGATAAGGCTGTTAATGATGTTATAAAACTTAAAAAAGTTGGTGATAAAATTCTTGTTTCAGGAGTTCTAATAGTATCACCAAGTGATTTTAAAATAGAAATACCAGGAGCAGTGAGTTCAAAAATATCAAATGAAATTAAAGTAATAATGAATTATGAGCTTGTCGAAAAAAAGTAAAACCATTTTAACTGGTGTATTTATAGGAGTTATTGTCGTATTGTTTGGAATAACTAAGATTGTGTATGCACCACATGAAAAAACAGAAGATATAGAAGCTGTTTATAAAGGGAAAGCATCTGATTTCATTTCTAATATAGGAACGGATTCAACAATTACAGCAGGGATAATCATTGAACTATCCGGAGAAGTAACTACAATTGAGGATAGCACAGCAACAATTAATAATAATATATTTTGTCAATTTTCAGGTCTGAAAAACACTTTTAAAGTAGGAGAAAACATCCTTGTAAAGGGAAGGTTTATCGGTTATGATGACTTAATGGAAGAAGTGAAATTGGATAATTGTATCCTTAAGAAATAGACCATGATTAAGAAATTAATTTTATCAGTTGTATTATTATCAACTATCAATAGCTGGGGGCAAGAAGACGACTTGTTGGGTGAATTAGAAGCAGATGCCGCACCAGCTGAAGCTTTTGAATATCCAGCGTTTAAAGCTATGAAAATCGGAAATCTACAATCTACTAAGGTGTCTGCAGGAGGTGATATGTATATGTATGTTTCTCATCGATTTGGAACGTTACAAGATGGTGTATCAACTTTTTTCGGTTTAGATAATGCAAATACAAAAATTCAATTATTGTATGGTATTGTAGATGGTTTTCAAGTAAGTCTAAGTAGAGAGTCTTTACGTAAAACTTATGCTGGAGCAGCAAAGATTAAAATTAAAGGACAGTCAGATGAGTTTCCTTTAGTTATAAGCGCATATACAACGATTAATTATAATTCCGCTGTCAGTAAAACACAATACCCTAATATCTCGGATATTGATAGGTTAAGCTACTCAACACAATTGTTGTTAGCAAGAAGGTTTTCAGATAGATTATCATTGGAACTTGCTCCTACTCATGTTAGACAGAATATCGTTTTTGAAACAGGACAAGACCATGATATATTTGCATTGGGAGCAGGAGGACGTTTCAAGTTGAACAAGCGAATTAGTTTAAATGCTGATTACATTTATAATTTCAATAGAGTTGAGAATTCGATTTATAAAAATCCATTAACGATAGGAATGGATATCGAGACTGGAGGACATGTTTTTCAGTTGTTGTTTTCTAATGCACAATCTACAAATGAACCTTCTTTTATAAGTAATGGTGAAGGAGATTGGACAGAGGGAGATATTTTCTTTGGATTTAATATAGTAAGAGTTTTTTAAGAGATACCATTAAGTTTTTTGTTGGATGAGTTTCATGAAATTTTCATCTGTTGTTCTAGCTATAAACCACTCTTTATATAAGTAATACTCATTTTGAGTGTGTTCCGATTTATCGATTTCTAATTGATTTTCAATTTTCATGATTAACTGCTTTTCTTCAGTAATAGAGAAGCTTTCCTGTTTAGCTGTTTTAGAAAAATGATTGATTACTAGCGTAGCTATTTTTGAAACCTCAATTTTATGATTTTGCTTAAACTATCTAATATTATCAACTCCAAACGCCAACTATTTCCAATTGCTCTTCTGATACTCAAATTGTAATTGCATTATTTGTATTGCAAATAACCATTCAAATTCTTTTGACTTTTGACAATAGACGGTGAACGACTCCAGAAATTTATTGAATAATTTCTCTTGATTATCAAAGAAGAAACAGATCAAAAAGAAATAGTTAATTTGTCCACGCGTATTGAAAGGAAGCTTCTCTTTTTCTTTTACAAACCAAGGTGAAATTTGATCGATAATGAATTTAGCACCTTCATCAAATTTTTTGTTCCTCATCATTTCTGCTAAAGAATTGGAATAGAAAGTAAGCCATTTTTTTGCCGTCACGGGAGAGTTTTTATATCGATTATTAAGGTTTAGATTTATTTCCATATCCTTTAGATTTTCAATACAGTCTTCTTTTAGTTCTAAATGAGAAGAGAATAAGTAGTTGTTACTTAGTGTTTTATATAATGATTGAGGGTTCAGGTCTTGAAATGTTTTATTGTTTACAATTAAGTCTTTAGATTGTTTGATATATTGATAGGCTTCAAGGTAATTTCCTTCTTGTCTGTATGATAATGCATTGATTGTATTTCTTAATAATTGTAAATCGATATTATTATTTACTATTTCAGGGTCTACAGATAATGAATGTTTATTATCTGTTTCTGTTTTTAGCCCTTGTTCTGTTTTAACCTTTAGAATTGATACATGATTAATCATTTCACACCAAGTTTTTAACTGAAGAACTATTGTATTTATCTTCTCAGATAATTCAATATTTGTTTCATATTCATTTTTCTCTTGGTTGATTTGATACTTCAGCTTTTGATTAATAAGTTGAATTTCAAGATTGTTTGTTTCATCAATTACTTTTTTCAAAAGTTTCAATCTTTTCAGAGCTTCCTTCTTTAGCCCTTTGTGATATAAGAGATGAAAATCAATAATTCGATTATGAATTTGTATTCTTAGATCTCCTTCAGCATGATAATTCCGTAGTGATTTAAGAATAAGGTTGTATAAGTAGTTTTTATTCCTTGAGAGGTTCTTTGAAGTAGATCTAGGTAATAATTTGAACAGTTCTTTTTCAGAGTATGTTTTCATTTTTAAAAGGATATTAAAAATGATTAGATATTGATTTTGGTCTGTTGAATTGATTTCCCTTTTGAAGTATACTAATTCATTCTTTTCCATTGAATGAATCAGTTTAAATAGTGAGTTATTGGGTTGGTTACTCATAAATATCCCTTTAATTTTACGCTTATAAATGTATAAACCTGGTGTTTAATACCTTTTAATAATACGGTTTTTCGACTTAATAATTACGTCTTCAAATTTGTAGTTAAATTTCCAATTAGTAACAATTACGGTTTCTGTAGTTTTAAGGGATGTACCTTAAACCTTAACATATGAAAAAGTTTACACATTAATTTTAGGAATGATTGCTTTACATTTTAACGTAGATGCTCAATGTCTTCCAGTATTTGCTCCTAACACATTCTATTGTTTTATTGATGGAGTGAAAATAGGAGATATCGACAACCAAAACTTAGGAAAAGATCCTTTTCTATCTTATGCTGATTTCAGTAACCTGACTACTGATTTAGTATTAGGAAGTACACAAACTATTGAAATTGGAATAGGTTCTTTTCATGAGGTTGCTGTTTACATTGATTATAATCAAGATAATATTTATGATGCTTCAGAAAGAGTTGTTTTTCATCCTACAAGTTGGGCAGATTGGGATTCGAAATTAAATTTTCAATTTACAGTTCCATCATCTGCTTTAACTGGCAGTACTAATATGAGAGTAATTGTTGTAGAAGATGGATTCCCAATTGAACCATGTTATTTCGAAGATTAATTTTCAGCTGGGGAGTCAGAAGATTATTCAGTGAATATCACAGGTGCTGCAACTGGAGTTTTAACTACTCAGTCTTTACCTGTTTCAGTTTATTATGACTATTCATCTAAAATGTTACAAATTACTGGAGATGATATTACTTCTGGGCAATTAACTATTTATAGCTTAACTGGGAAGGTTATTCTTCAGGAGAAAAACTTAATGACAAATCAGCAAATTTCAATGTCGTTAATGAATTCAGGAATTTATATTGTCAAGATTGAAAAAGGAGGTTTAGTATCCTCTCAAAAAGTAGTAGTTAAATAATACTGTGCCTTAACTGACAGTTAGACCTTTGCATACCCTTGCAAAATCTAGTTTTGATTACCCTTTAAAACCTCCCCTGCCTAGGGAGGTTTTTTTAATATATTAACTGGAATTTTTCATTTCTGAAATAGGCTCATCAATTTTTCATTGAAATGAAAATACGGTTATATTTTTTCACTAACTGTATTACAGATGTATTCACCTATACTAAGACATGCTGTAGCAGCAGGTGAAGGAGCATTTAAAACATGAAAATGATTTCCTTTTTCTTCGATTTTGAAATCATAAACCAATCCACCATTCGCATCAAGAGCTTGAGCTCTTACACCAGCCCTAGCAGGTTTAATGTCTTCCATTGTTAAAGATGGAATCATTTTTTGAAGTGTTTGAAGGAATAATTTTTTAGAGTATGCACGTTTATATTCAAGTAATCCCTTTTTCCAATGCTTACCAAATAGCCTCCATAAACCAACGTAGCTTAATGCATCCATTGAGTCTTTTAGATTGAAGTCAGAACGTTTATATCCTTCCCTTTTAAAAGAGAAAACAGCGTTAGGACCACACTCAACACCACCTACTACCATTCTAGTAAAATGGACTCCTAAAAACGGGAATTCTGGATCTGGTACTGGGTATATTAAGTGTTTAACTTTGTGTATTCCTTTTTCAGTTAAATCATAATAATCACCTCTAAAAGGAACAATTTTAAGATCTAATTTTATTTTGTCTTTTTTTGCTAATCTATCTGCATGAAGACCACCACAAAAAACTACAAATTTGGAAGAGAACTTTGTTTGATTGGCAGTAATAATACTTTTACCGTCTATTGTCTCAACCTTTGTTACTTCGTGCTTTGTTAAAATTTTTGATTTAGGATTAATCAAAAGTAATTGCTCAGCCATTACTTCTGTCATTTTACGATAATCAATAATCCCGGTAGTAGGAACCCAAATTCCTTTAACACCAACTACAAAAGGTTCTCTTTCTTTAATTTGCTCACCACTAATTAATTCGATGCCTTCACAACCGTTAGCCTGTCCGTTAGCAAAGATCTTTTCTAAAATTGGTATTTCACGCTCTTCTGTAGCAACAACAACTTTCCCGCATATATCATGAGGGACATTGTATTTCTTTGCAAACTCTATCAAGTCACGTTTTCCCTTCATGCATAATTCGGCCTTTTTACTGCCTGGCTTATAATACAATCCGCTATGAATAACTCCAGAGTTATTACCTGTTTGATGATCAGCTAAAATATCATCTTTTTCAAAAATTACAATTAATTTTTCAGGGTACTTTTTTTGAAGCTGATAAGCTGTAGCTATTCCTAATATTCCTCCTCCAACAATTGCAAAATCGTAATTATTCATATTTGATAGGTTCTAACGAAGCTTGGTTTCTTAATTTGAATAGTAAAATTAATCCAAAAAAGAAGAAAACTCCTAAACCTAGAACTGCATATCTAACATCTTCAATAATTAATAAAAGTGAACCATAGGAGAAAGTACCAATAGTGATTGCTACCTTTTCCAGGATATCATAAAAACTAAAGAACGAAGCATGGTCATCAGTTTTTGGCAGTAGTTTAGAATAAGTTGATCTACATAAGCTTTGAACTCCCCCCATGGCAAATCCCATGAAAGCTGCTAAGCAATATAGCATTGGTTTTGAAGAGATAATAAAAGCTGCAAAACATATTATCAAGTATACAAAGGTTGCTGAAGAGAGCGCGATGATGTTTCCTTTTTTATCTGATAATTTAGAGAATAACATTGATCCAGCAATTCCTAAAAACTGCATGATAAGAACTATAATTATTAATTCAGAAGTAGCCATTGCTGGTTTTCCTTGTGCAATTAATTCAGCAGCACCATCAAATGTTTGAGCTATACGAACTGCGAATGGGTTGGCAATTATAATGATGGTTTGAACACCTAGAGCAATCATGAAAAAAGCAATTAGAAACTGCTTCAGCGCCTTATCTTGAAAGATTTGTTTACCAACAATTATAAGTTCTTTAAAGCCTGCCAATAACAATATTTTAGTAGTCAATTCATCACCTTTTGCTGAACCTTTGGGTAATACATTAAATGTCCATCTAGCCCATCCAAACCACCAAAGTCCAACAAGAACAAAATAGTACCTAATAAAACTCTTATCTAATACTTCAATTAGAATAAGGATAAGAATTAATAATAAGGAACTTCCAAAATAACCAAAAGCGAAACCTTTAGCACTAATTTTATCTTGAAATTTCGGAGGAACTATTTCTGGTAAGAAAGCATTATAAAAAACTAAACTTCCACTAAATCCTATACTTGCCATTATTGCTAAAAACAATCCCAGTTCTAATCTGTCGGCAGTGAAAAACATTAACAAACTACAAGAAATAGCTCCTAACGTAGAGAAAAACTGCATGAATTTTTTCTTGTAACCACCGTAGTCTGCGATTCCAGAAAGAACGGGAGTTAAGAATGCTAATATTAAATAAGAAAAAGACATTGCCAGCGTCAATAAAGACTCGCTGTGTTCAAAGTGAATTCCTAGGAAATCAACACCATTTTTGTAATTTCCCATGAAAACTGCTGGGAAAATTGTGGAAACGATTACAAGATTGTAAGCTGAATTAGCCCAATCAAACATGATCCAACCTTTAATCTGTTTTTTCCTTGAAATAGTTGTCATATCGATCAAATGTAAACATTATAATGATATTTCTAACCTAGATGAAAAGAAAGAAATTCCTATTTCAAATAAACCTCTGAAAGATCTAAATAGAGTAATTTATTAAGTGGAAAACCTTCTACATTACTATCTACTAATCTATTCACTTCTTCGTACCAGAGTACTATAATTGGTGCTTCCTCCATTAATAATCTTTCAGCTGAAGCAAAACTTCTATTGGCATTTTCGGAATCTACAGATCTTCTTCCTCTATCCATCATTTTATCAAATGATCTATTTTTAAACCTTGTAGTGTTGGGGTATGACGGAATGTCCAAATTGGTTGGAATACCTTTACTGTAAAACATATTTAAGAAACCTTCTGGACTTTCATATTCGGAAACGACATATGAAATAGCTAGTTCACTTCTAGCATATCTGGTTTTTTCTAACTTATACCTTTCAGGAACTATATTGATTTTTAATTGAACCCCTAAATGCTGGTCTAATTGGAGTTGTAATTCATTTGATATTCCTTGTGCTTTAAAATCATTTTCGCCGATTTCAATTTCTAACGATGGAATTTCATCAAAGTTAGCTTTGTTTAAATATGCCTTAGCTGAATCTAAATTGTAGCTATATCCATTTATTCTTCCCGTTCTATATTCTAAAATACTTGGATGAGTGATCCCTATATTTCCTATTTTCCCTCTTGTTTCACCAAAAGCAATATGGGTTAAAATTGATTTGTCTATTGCATAATTTAATGCCTTTCTAAAATTCTTGTTTTTTAATTTAGGTGAATTTAAATTACACTCAATAAAGCAGGTTGATAAGAAGGTTGAATTTTGCAACTTTATTTTTTTATCAAATAAGTCTTTGTGATCTTTTAGAACTCTTTTTACAGCTTTAACTGAAAGGTTTAAGGCCGTTGAAAGTTCTCCTTTTGCAACTGCATTCATTTGCTGCTTAATTCCTAATTCAAAAACAATTTTAATTGAATCAAGAAAAGGTAATTGGTTTCCAAACTTGTCTGAACGATGGTAATTTTTATTTTTAACTAAAATATATTGATCATTATAAGAGTCAAATGGTTGAGGAATAAATGGCCCTGTTCCTACTTTGTTTTTAAGACCATATTTCATTACTGCTTCCTTAGCTATTATTCCGAAATTTACGCTAGCTATTTTTTTTAGAAATGAGGAATTTGGTTTGTTTAATTTTATTTCAAGTTGATAATCGTTTATTCTTTTTATACCGCTAATATTAGAACCTTCTCCATTAAAGTAAGAATCAGCTCCGGTTACCACGCCTTTTAAAGCGTTGTAGTAAGAAGAATTAATTAGTTGATTAGTACAGAGTTGTTTGAATGTAAAAATAATATCGTCGGAAATCACCTCTCTACCAACTCCGTTTTCAAAACATGGGTCATCGTGAAAGAAAACGCCTTTTTTTATGTTAAAAGTATACGTGAAATTATCAGGATTGAAGGATATCTTTTCAGCTATACAAGGCATAACTTCAAGATTTTCCGCATCTAATTTTACTAATCCTTCAAAAACTTGAGACGCAATTCTTTTTGCACTTGGATTAGAAATTAATGGAGGATGAATTATATTAATTCTATTGTTTTCGCAGTATTTAAATACACCACCGTAATTTTTTACAATCTCTTTTGAGTTTTCACTTGAGCCACAGCCTGACAATAATGTCATTAGTAATATAACACTTCCCAAAAATCTCCTTTTCACAAACATCCGAAACTATAAATTAATGACCCAAAATTATGGTTTCAGAACGATTAAAACAAGCGCTTAAACGTTTCATTTTAAAAATAGTTACAGTTTGTGGCATTCTATTTGAATTATTATTTGCAAGGAAATTGCTCGATATTTTGATATTCCTGCGTTTTTATGTTATTATTGTAAACTTTCCGTAAATGGAAGAAGAGTTTGACTCAGAATATTTTTAGGATATGAAGAAATCATTAGGATTAGTAGTATTGGGAATTGCATTCATTTCAAGTGCGTTTGCGCAACAAGAAATGGTATTGGAAGGAACTTATCAAGGTAGAAACTTATATGTTCAAAATCCTTTTGCCAGTTCAGGTGTTGGTTTTTGTATCGTTGGTGTTGAAGTTAATGGACAAACATCAATTGATGAAATTAACTCAAGTGCATTCGAAATTGACTTTTCAAGTTACCAATTAAAAAGAGGAGAAGCAGTTCAAATTAAAATCGAATATAAATCTGATTGTTTTCCAAGGGTTGTAAATCCAGAGGTTTTAAGGCCAACTAGTTCTTTTGTTGTTACTAAGATGAATGTTACTTCTTCTGGAGTGATTTCATTTACTACTACAGGTGAATCTGGATCTTTACCATTTGTAATCGAACAATTTAGATGGAACAAGTGGGTTAAGGTTGGAGAAGTTAAAGGGAAAGGTACAAATGGTACTAACGCTTATACTTTTAAAGCAAAACCACATTCAGGTAAAAATAAGTTTAGAATTAAGCAAGTTGATTTTTCAAGAAGACCAAGATATTCAAGAGAAATTAGATTAACTAAGTCGTCAACTGAAGTTGTTGTTATTTCTAATTCAGACAAGCAGAAAGTGAACTCTGCATTATTATTTGCTACTGTGAGTGGTGCTGAAGTTGCTACAATGTATGAGATCTTTAACGGTTTTGGAAGCCTTGTTAAGAAAGGATACGGTAAAAAGGTAGATCTAACAGGTTTAGATAAAGGAGTATACTACGTAAATTATGATGCTAAAAGTGAGAACTTTAGAAAGATTTAATAAGGTCATATTAAACTCATAAAAAAAGCCATTTCGTTATTCGAAATGGCTTTTTTTATGAGTAATACTTTGATAGAATTACTTATTGTTTTTTACAAGTAATTCATATTCTGAATCAGGAATAAGGTTTTTACTTTCAGCAGCAGTTACTGCTAGTACATCACACACCTCATTGTACTTGTTTCCTGCGTGTCCTTTAACCCAAGTGAACTTAACTTGGTGTTGCTTATATATTTTTAAGAAACGCTTCCATAGGTCAGGATTTTTCTTTCCTTTAAACCCTTTCTTTTCCCATCCAAAAACCCAACGCTTTTCAACAGAGTCAATCACATACTTTGAATCTGAGTAAACCATAACTTCACAGCTGCGTTTCAATGATTCTAATCCAGTTATAACAGCAAGAAGTTCCATTCGGTTGTTAGTCGTTAAAACATAACCCTGCGAAAGGTTTTTCTGAAATCCGCCGGATAGTAAAACTACTCCATAACCACCGTTTCCAGGATTACCTTTTGCAGAACCATCAGTATATATGATTACCTTATCCATTAGATAAATAGGTTTTAATTACTTTTGCAAAATTCTTATGTTCTAGTTTTAAAACGCTGTCAGCGATCTCCTGAGGAGTATTACAGTTTTCTATGTTTACAGCTTCTTGATAGATGAAATCACCTCTATCGTACTCTCCATCGATTGTGTGGATAGTAATACCAGATTCTTTTTCTTTAGCTTCAAATATAGCTTTATGAACATTCATCCCGTACATTCCTTTCCCTCCATAGTTTGGAAGTAAAGCAGGATGTATATTTAATATTTTGTTTGGAAACGCTTTTAATAGTGATTCAGGGATTAACCATAAAAAACCTGCTAGAATTACTAAATCTATTTCTTGATCAATTAATTGATTTACGACTTCATTTGATTCATAAAACGAATTACGGTTAATATGTAAAATTGGAACGTTCCATGATTTCGCCTTTTCAATAATTCCGGCTTTTTCGTTATTAACGACAACTATTTTTATTTCAATATTGTCGTCATTTTGGAAGAATTCGTGGATTTTTTGAGCATTTGAACCACCTCCAGATGCGAAAATTGCTAGTTTTTTCATGGTTTTCCTTTGATTCAAAGATAAAATAACCTTTGAAACTAACCTATTTTAAGGGGTTTTATAAAAATGTTGATTACCAAGTGCTAGAATATTTGAATAATTATAAAGAAATGTTTTTCTTTGCACGATATAACTATAAAAATAAATAACATGTCTGATATCGCATCAAGAGTAAAAGCAATTATCATTGATAAATTAGGAGTTGATGAAAGTGAAGTAGCTGCAGAAGCTAGTTTTACAAATGACCTAGGGGCTGACTCTTTAGATACTGTAGAACTAATCATGGAATTCGAAAAGGAATTCAACATCGCAATTCCAGATGATCAAGCAGAAAAAATTGGAACTGTACAAGAAGCAATTAGCTATATTGAAGAGAACGCTAAGTAATTAATTATTTTTTAAACCTTTTTCATGGAGTTAAAGAGAGTTGTTGTCACGGGTCTAGGCGCGTTGACTCCCATAGGAAATAATCTCAAAGATTACTGGGAAGGTCTTAAAAATGGTGTTAGCGGGGCAGCTCGAATTACCTATTTTGATCCTGAACTGAATAAAACGCAGTTTGCGTGTGAATTGAAAAATTTTAATATTGGTGATTTTCTAGATAGAAAAGAAGTCAAAAGAATGGATCGATTCAGTCAGTATGCTATGGTTGCTTCTGACGAAGCTATTTTAGATGCAGGATTAACTGAAGGAAATTTTAACCCAGACAGAATTGGTGTTATTTGGGGGTCTGGAATTGGAGGATTGGAAACTTTCCAAAATGAAGCTCAAGGTTTAATGAAATCTAGAGAAAATAAAACTCCTCCAAGATTTAACCCATTCTTTATTCCCAAAATGATTGTAGATATTGCCGCAGGTAATATTTCTATCAAACATGGTTTTAGAGGACCGAATTACGCTACTGTTTCAGCTTGTGCTTCTTCAAGTCACGCTATGATCGATGCATTCACTTATATCCGAATGGGTAAAGCTGATGCAATTGTTACTGGTGGATCTGAAGCTGCAGTTAATGAAACCGGGATTGGTGGATTTAATGCATGTATGGCACTTTCTACAAACAACGAAAATGCTGCTACAGCATCTCGTCCTTTCGATGCAACTCGTGATGGGTTTGTATTAGGAGAGGGAGCAGGAGCTCTTATTCTTGAAGAATATGAGCATGCTGTTGCAAGAGGTGCTAAGATTTATGCTGAAATCGTTGGAGGTGGTATGTCTGCTGATGCACATCATATGACTGCTCCACATCCTGAAGGATTAGGAGCAATTAATGTTATGAAAGCTGCTTTAGAGGATGCTGAATTAAGTATTGATGATATTGACTATGTTAATGTTCATGGTACTTCAACTCCTTTAGGTGATGTTGCTGAATTAACAGCTATTCAAAAAGTGTTTGGTGAAAAGGCATATGGCTTGAACATTAGTTCAACGAAATCCATGACTGGTCATTTATTAGGTGCTGCTGGAGCGATTGAATCAATCGCAACAATTATGGCTGTAAAGGAAAACTTTATTCCTCCAACAATAAACCATACTACACCTGATGAGAATATCGATCAGAAACTAAATCTTACATTGAATAAAGGTCAAGAAAGAGTAGTAGATGTTGCGATGACCAATACTTTTGGTTTTGGTGGGCACAATGCATCTATAGTAATCAAAAAATACAAAGGATAATTTTGAACTTCAAGACATTATTTCAATCGAAATTTTTAAGAAAGGATAAATTTTCAAAAGACATTAAAAACATCGTTGGGTTCTATCCTGGCGATGTTTTTTTGTTTCAAACCTCTTTGGTTCATAAATCGGCTGTTCATGATAGTTCTACCGAATTCAAAGAGAGTAACGAACGATTAGAGTTTTTAGGTGATGCTATTTTGGGTGCTATTGTAGCGGAATATCTCTTTGAGAAATTTCCAGGAAGAGATGAAGGATTTTTA
>CAWVWF010000003.1:0-60898 GCA_963933885.1 uncultured Flavobacteriales bacterium
GTTGTGTAATACTTCTTGAAGATTTTGAACCGTTCACACCATCATTGTCAAATGTTTCGAAGAAGTAAGACAGTTCATTTCCATTTTCAATCAAAAGAGATTTGAGGTTAATAGAATGGTTAAAGCTCTGTTGTAGTGCTAATTTTTTTATTGGGATAGAAATTCTTCCTGTTGTGTCTTTACTTTTGAAATGGAAGTATAAACTTCGAACACCATAATCATCTGAAACTAAACCTGAGTGGTATAACATCATTGGATTTATTGAATCATGAAAACTCTTTATTTTGATTTCTGGAAAAGCATCCTTAATCACAGAAATTGAATAAGTAAGAGGTGCTTCGTTTAATTGATGTTGATTCTTAGCACTCAACGAATATTTAGTAGAATTAAGCACTTGTTTTTTGAATGAAGTAAAGTCATTTTTAGGCTTAAGTAAAAAGGTAGTATCTGAAAAAGAAACTTGTAGATCACTTGTTTCTTTTGTTCTAATTTTCCATTCTAATTTTGTCCCTTCTGGAACAACTAGATCTCCTGTTTTTGTAATTGTTTTATTTTCTTTATTAATGTATTTAGGAAAGCTGGCCAGAATAGAAATGTTTGAAAGAACAGGCTTTTCTATTAACTCAAGTTTATAGTTTTTTGATAAAAAATCATCCGTCTTAATATTAAATAATTCTGTTTTCTGAAGGTTTCTAAACTGAAAAACAAAAGTATTTTGTTCTGTTTTTTTAAAACGGAGCAACTGTTTACCTTGGATTATATAAACGTCTTTAGGAATTTGATCGCTAACAAACTTAATTTTTAAATTAAAATTTTGATTTCTAAAAACATTTAAATCTTCATTTACAATTTGAAATTCAAAAGGATTGTCTGGCGCAAACTCTTCGTTATAATTAACAATTCTGTTTGTACCCGTAGCTATAATATTAGGATTAATTCCACTAATAATAACTACAAAAAGTAATGGGATTAGGGCCCATTTTGAAATCTTAGTAAGGTTTTGAAAGGATACCGCTTCTTTAAACTTAAAAGGTGCGATTGCATTTATTTTTTGTTCTATACTTGCTAGAACAAGTTCATTATTGTCACTTGTTTCGAGTTGTAATGTATTTGTTAGTCTATCACCAATTTCAGGAAAGTGTTCACCAATTTTTCTAGCGGCCTCTAAAGGAGTTATACTTTTAGCGATTCCTAATATTTTGGCTAAAGGAGTGAATACATTTTTAATACTTGATAATATTAGTATCCCAAGAAATGAATAAAATAAAACAGCTCTGAGATTTCCACTAAACCTAAATACAAACTCAGAAAGAATGAAAAGTAGAAAAAGAGCTGTTGACCCGCTTAGTGTTATTACTAATCCAGTATATAGATCTCTTTGATAAAACCGTTTTGTGAACGATTTTATATTTGAATGAAGTCTATGTAAAGGGTTGTTTTCCAATTTAATTATAATATTCCGTATGTTAAATTCAGAGAAATAAACGAAGGATATAAGTCTTCATCGTTTACTAAGAAATCATCTTTTTCGAAATTGCTAATTAGTCCCCTTAAATATGCAACTCTAATCCCGCCAGGTCTTCCGTTGTAGCGCCACCTTAACCCAGCATGTACAACAGGTCCGAATGAATGGGAAACAATTTTTTGATTATTGTATAAAAAATAGGAAAGATTATAATTAATTCCTCCTCCAACAAAACCACCAACATAATATTCGTCTTCTGGTGTAGATTGTGAACCAAGGTTAAGATCTACAACAGCAGGCAGGTCACTTGTAAAAGAAATAAATGTACCGCCAGAACCAGATAATAAGTCAAAACCCATTTGAACAGGTACTCCAGCTGAAATACTAACCCAATCTTTTGGCGCTACAAAATTATATCTAGGAAAAGCACCCAATGTATATATTACTGTATTAAAATTAGCAGGATGAATTCCATATTGGATACCAGCCATTCCATCTATTTTAATACCCTTATATTCATCGTATTTTACTTTAGAGTCGTCGTCATTGTTTTCATCCTGAACATCTTGAGCAGATGAAAATAAAGCCAGGCCAGATAGAATTGTAAATAGGAAGTATTTCATTTTTAAAGTTTTATTGCACTTAGAACTCTCCAAGTTCCTAATTATTTTTCAAATAATTCAAAAGTGGAGCATAATAAGCATCATTTAAATGTTTCGAATTGTTAATTTTGCAATAGATAAAATCGAAGAAAATGACGAAAGTTAGAGTTAGATACGCGCCAAGTCCAACAGGACCACAACATGTAGGAGGAATTAGAACTGCACTTTATAATTATTTGTTCGCAAAAAAGTTAGGTGGAGATTTAATTTTAAGAATAGAAGATACAGATCAGGGTAGATTTGTAGAAGGAGCAGAGGAGTACATTGTGGAAAGTGTAAAATGGTGTGGATTTGATTTTGACGAAGGCGTACATAAGGGAGGTAAATTTGGCCCATATCGTCAATCTGACAGAAAGGAGATTTATGTTAAATATGCGAATCAGTTAATTGATGAGGGAAAAGCATATTATGCATTTGATTCATCTGATGATTTAAATGCAAAAAGATCCGAAGCTGAAGCAGAGAAAAAAACATTTAAGTACGATGCTTTTACGAGAGGTGGAATGAAAAATTCTTTGGTTTTATCTGCCGAAGAAACTAAGGCACTACTTGAAGCAGGAGAAGCTTATACAGTTCGTTTTAAAATGGAACCAGATCAAAATATTGTTGTAGACGATATGGTTAGAGGGAATGTTAGTTTTAATTCTTCTGAACTTGATGATAAGATAATTTTTAAAAGTGATGGAATGCCAACTTACCATTTGGCAAATATTGTGGACGACCATTTAATGGAAATCTCTCACGTTATAAGAGGGGAGGAGTGGTTGCCTTCAGCTCCATTACATGTTGCACTTTATGCTGCATTTGAATGGGATTCTCCAAAATTTGCTCATTTACCTTTACTAATGAAACCAACTGGGAAAGGTAAATTAAGTAAAAGGGATGGAGACATAGGTGGTTTTCCAGTTTTCCCATTAGAGTGGACAGACAAGGCATCTGGAGAAGTATTTAAAGGATATAAAGAAGAAGGGTATTCACCAGAAGCTTTTTTAAATATAATGGCATTTTTAGGATGGAATCCCGGAACTGAACAAGAGTTGTTTTCTTTAGAAGAGCTTGTTGAGGCTTTTGATATAAGTAGAGTTGTTAAGTCTGGTGCTAAATTCGATCCAGACAAAGCAAGATGGTTTAACCAACAGTATTTATGGAAAAAATCTGACGCAGAACTTGCTGAAGAATTAGCAGAAGAGTTGGCAAAACAAGAAATTGTAAATCAAGTTGACCTGGAAAAAGTAGCTGCTCAAATGAAAGAGAGAGTTGTTTTTACAAAAGACATTATTGACGCTGCGCCTTACTTCTTTGTTTCACCATCTGATTTTGATCAAAAGTCTGTAAAAAAGAAATGGAAAGATCATTCTGCTGAATTAGTAAATAACTTAACAGCATTGTTTGAAGACGTTGAAGATTTTACTTCATTGGTTTTAGAAACAAAATTTAAAGCTTACCTAGAAGAGAATGAATTAGGTTTTGGACCAGCAATGATTGGTTTAAGATTAGCAATTACAGGAATGGGGGGAGGGCCATCTCTTTTTGAAATAGCTGAAATTCTAGGAAAAGAAGAAACGATGGACAGGTTAAAAACTAATGTTTCTAAAATAGAAGCTTTCAAATTAGAATTGGCTTCATAGTCCTCAGAAACGTTAATTAATCTTTAAATAGCTGTTTACTCATCAGGTTATAGAGTGAATAGCTATTTAACTGAATGTTGGTTCTGTATTGGTGTAAAAAACTATATTTACAGAACACGAACTCATTTTATGAAATCTGTTTGCGAAGAAAAAAATTTCCAATCACTTTATAATCATCATATTAAAGAGGTAAGAAATTTCCTTTACTATAAGTGTGGTAATTATGATTTGTCAGATGACCTGGCTCAAGAGTCTTATATTAAAATGTGGGAAAATTGTGCTGAAGTTATCTTTGAATCAGCAAAGGGGTTTTTGTTCACGGTTGCTAATCGTCTATTTCTTAATAAGGTTAGAAGAGATAAGGTAGAGTTGAATTTTATTAAGGAAAAACCTGCTTCTAAAAACAATGAAACTCCTGAGTTTTTAATGGAGGAAAACGAGTTTAAGTCTAAGCTTGAAGCAGCGATTTCGGCCCTTCCAGAGAAACAAAGAACCGTTTTTTTAATGAATAGAATTGATAGCATGCCTTATAAAGAAATAGCGTCTACTCTAGAAATAAGTGTAAAGGCAGTTGAAAAACGAATGGGTTTATGTTTGAAAACATTAAAGAATAATGTTGAGGAATTAAGAATGAGAAAAATATAAAGTAGGGGTTTTTCAATCCAAACTGTTTTATCAATACAATGAAAGAAGAAAATTCAAATATTATCTATTCTAAATGGCTTAATAATGAGCTAACCGAAGAAGAGGTCGTATCACTTAAAGACTCTGGCGATTTAGATACGTTACAAGATATTATTAACGAAGTTGATTCATGGAACACACCGGAAGTTCAATCTGATTTCGAAAGTTTAAAAAGTAAGATAGCTTCAAGAAAAACGAAAGGTAAGCTTATTTCTTTGTATCAAAAGTTAGCTATAGCGGCTAGTCTTTTACTTTTTGTTGGATTAGGTATTGGACTATTAAACTCAGAAACGGAGACTGTTTATGCTACTAATTTTGGAGAAGTTAAACAGATTACTTTTCCTGACGGAACAAAAGCTATTTTGAACGGAAGTTCAACTTTAAGTTTTGTTGAAGATAATTGGAAAGAAGAAAGACTGGTAAAGTTAGACGGACAGGCGTTTTTTGATATTAATGTGAAAGGACAATTTGAAGTTGAAATAAACAACGGAACTATCAATGTATTAGGAACGAAATTCGATGTGTTAACCAATGATGAATATAACATCGTTAAATGTTTTGAAGGAAAAGTAGGTGTGAAAACACTTAAGATCGATGAAATAATTGTGAAGGGACAAGGTGTTGATTCCGAAAATAGAATGTTTAATATAGTTGAAAGAGGGGCAAATTGGACTAGTGACTATACAAAATTTGTGAATGCAAAATTAGTTGAAGTGTTAGGCGCGTTGTCTTTAAAACATGGGTTTCAAATAGATTATAAAAGTATAAAAATTGATCAGAAGAAATTTACAGGTCAATTTTCTAACTTAGATGCTGACTTAGCTCTTAAAATGGTGTTCAAGCCACTTGGTATTACTTATTCGGTTAAGGGTAAAAAGGTGGTTTTAAAGTAGAAGTTGCTATTTATGAGAAACATATTTGTTAGCTTTTTATGTATGTTTTCTCTTGCTACAGTTGGGCAAAGAACTTCTTTACAATCTCAAATTGATACTATTGAAAAGCAGTTTAAAACTACTTTCTCTTATGATAAGACCTTAACTGAAGGAGTTAATGTTGATTCTGTTCAATTTAAGAAGCTATCTGAGGCTATTAATTTCCTTAATATTCATTCAGCTTTCGTATTTGAAAAGATAGATTCTTCTAATGTACTTGTTTCTCCAGTTGAGAATGGCAAGAATTTGTTGATCAAAGGAAAGTTAAAAATCATTGATAAAGGTCCAGCTATTGGAGGAACAGTTATTATTGAAAATCAAAATAGTAGTGTTGCAGTTGATATAGAAGGTAATTATACGATTAAGGGAGTATTAAATGATACTGATTCGATAGTCTTTCAGTTGATTGGATATGATGATTTAAAATTACCAATTAGCATATGGAATAATGGTTCGCTAGATACATTCTTATTGGCAAGCTCTGTTAGTATAGATGATGTTATTATTAATTCTTATTTAACAAACGGTTTTCAATACAACCATAAAGACCAAAGCATAGATTTGAAGGTGGAGGATTTAGGTTTGTTACCAGGTGAAACTGAAATAGATATTTTAACTTCTATTCAGGCATTACCAGGTATTAATAGTCCAACAGGAAAATCAGGAGATTTAGTAACAAGAGGAAGTGATCCAGATAAGACCTTGATTAGCTATGATAACATTCCAATTTATCACAAAGGACATTATTTTGGTACATTTTCACCTTTTAATACAGAGTTGATTAGTGACATTAAAATTCAAAGAAATGGAGGACAAGGATCAAACCGAGGCGGAAGAGTAGGCGGAATTATAGAGATTTCAACAAGAAATAAAATAGTAGATTCTGTATCTGCTTCTGCCGGAGTGGGAACATCTTATTATTCTGCTTCCGCAAATATCCCTATTGTAAAAAAGAAGTTTTCAGCGATAGTTGGGTTTCGAAAGTCTTATCCAGCAGCTTTTAATTCAATTAAAATTGATTCACTCAATAGTTTTGTGTTTCAGAACACAAAGCTTGGAGCGGCCTTAATGGGGACACCAGTGATTGATTTAGTAGACTATAGTTTTAATTTTTGGGACGCGAATGCTAAGTTCATTTATCAGGTTAACAAAAGGCATAAACTAGAACTAACTGGGATAAGTATCTATAATCAGTTAATTGTAAGTCTTGGTGAATTGAACGAAGTTTCTACTGATACAATTACGTTATCTAATTGGGGTGTAAACCTTCAATTAAAGAGTAAATGGAATAAATCGTTTAGTTCAATTACGAGTTTAACAAACTCTGCTTATTTGGAAGATATAGGTGGTAATTCGGTAGTTAATAATGCAATAATTTCAACGGATGAATTTAGAAATGGAAGTAATGATTTCACTTTTAAAAATCTGAACGAGTTTAACTTTAAAGAGCATCAAAAATTGAGCTTTGGATTTGAGTCTAATTATTACGATGTTACTAATGAGCAACACGCTTATTCTATTCAAAACGGGAAACAAGAATCTATTAAATCAGCAAAGGCGTTTTTACATTCGACATTTTTAGACTTTAAAAATTATCGAGCATTTAAGGTTTTCACTTTTTCTTTAGGAGGGCGAGCAAGTTATTTTACGGGAACAAATCATATGTATTTTGAGCCTAGAGTTTTGGCGAACTATCATTTGAATAATCATTTCACATTTAAGCTAAATACAGGTAAATATCATCAATATATTAATCATATTTATGGAACAAGGATTAATAACCTTCAAGGTATAAACACTATTAATTGGCAACTTTCAAACGATAGAGACAAGCCTGTTGTTGAGAGCACTCAAAGTGGTATAGGCTTTATTTGGGACAAGGACGACTGGGTAGTAGATGTAGAAGGTTATGCAAAGAAAACAAATCATATTAGCGCAGGAAATTATTTCACAGGAGACTCTACTATACGTTTAGTGCATGGTGGTTATAATACAATAGGAGCTGATTTTTTGATTAAAAAGAAGTTTAAAAACTTGGAGACTTGGCTGGGTTATAGTTATATGAATTCTGAGGCAAAGTTCGGAGATACAGAATTCAAGTACGTTTGGAATCAAACTCATCTTTTTAATTTTGTTCTTGGATACAGTGTGAAGAATTTTAAAATTTCTACTGGATGGAAATATGTAAGTGGTTTTCTTAGTGATGATATTAGAATTAAGTTTTTGGAAGGTGCTTCAAGTTTTTTAATGAGAAATCCAACAAATTCTACCCAGCAAGAAACCTTAGTTGACGGAAGTGTTGAGGAATACGAAGAATCATTTCCAGACAATCATCAAATGGATTTATCTGTATCATATTTTATCAAATCAAAGAATCAAAAATGGAAAATTATTTTTGGGGGCGCCATTACTAATGTTTATGATAATCGAATAATTATTTCTCAACTTACTCATCCAACTCCAGGGCCTCCAGGTAGTGTTATAAGAATAAACAAAACTGGTTTTGGAAGGTTATTTAACGCTACTGTAAAGGTTGTGTGGAAATAAAATGTTCTAGGCTTTTTACAGGGTAGCAATATCAATCATTAAAGAAATCATATGTTCCTGTTGTCTAAATGCAGGAGTTTAGGTTGTAAAACGTCTTTTACTAGTGAATTAAATGATAACACAGATTAATATTAAACACAAAAAAGGGGAGCCAATTAGCTCCCCTTTTTAATAAGTTATTTTATATTTTACTCTGGACAACCTCCATTTGATTCAGGCCCAGATCTGTAAGGACAGTCATCAAATACATCTGCTGTTCCATCTCTATCGGAATCTTTATCGGTACAACCTAAATGTTGTATATCTCCTTTGATCTCTGGACATCTATCGTCGTTATCGAAAATACCATCACCATCCGTATCAGGACAGCCTTTATTAGCAGCATCACCTGGTTTTTCTGGACAAGCATCTTTCCCGTCTGAAACACCATCACCATCACTATCAGGACAACCACCTAGTTTTCCAGGAGTGTTTGGACAAAGATCTTTTGAATCAGGAACACTATCACCATCAACATCTGGACAACCGCCAAGTAATCCATAAACATCAGGACACGAATCTTGATAATCAGCAACACCGTCATTATCCTTATCAGGACAACCGAATAGTTCAGAATCTCCAATTATATCAGGACACATATCAACGTTGTCACCAACACCATCTCCATCCTTATCAGGACAGCCGTTTACGAACCCTTCTACATCAGGACATTTGTCTTCATAGTCATTTGTTCCATCTCCATCAGAATCTAACTTAGAAAGCTTCCTTTTAAGCTTAGCGATCTTTCTATCTTCTTTAGAAACCTTTGGTTTGTAACCAAACAATAAATTCATTCCAAATTGAACATTAAGGTTTTTAGCATAATCAATTTGAGTCCAACCTAATACGTTGTCAGAAACAGCATATAATTGAACTGGTCCAACATTAATTGCAGTTCCTAAACCAAAGTTATCATAGCTTCTGTTTAGCATTGAATAGCTAACTATTGCTTGGAACCATTTCCCCAAAGCTGTTTGAGTTGTAATTGTTAGAGAGGGGTAGATACCACCATTAAAAACTTTTCCATTGAATAATGCTCCTGCTGTGAAAGTATTGTTCAATTTGTATTCTACACCAGCGTAAATGTTGGCAATTAGGTTGGTTGTGAATTGTTGATCACGTCTTTCTAGTCCAAATATATCATTTATTGAATCCGCCAGTTGATCTGTGTACTCAGTTGAATCCGCCAGGTATTGTGTTAAATCAAGCCCTTCAAATTTAAACTCAGCTTTATTGTTAAAGTATCTTCTTGCATCTGTTTTCCAAGTGATAAACCCTACATCGGTTACATTAAGCGTACTTGTAAATCTATCGTTTATTTTGTATTTCGCTCCAAGGTCAATAGCAAAACCAATATTTTCGAAATTTGTAGTGTAAGAAGGAATTAATTCTTCTGGAGCTGGAAGTATAGAAGCAATTGCAAAGTCAAGCCCTTTGTCAGAAACAAGTCCTGAACCTAAACCTGCTACTCTAACTCCAATTGAAGAAGTTGCTGTAATAGAATAATTAACAGGGTCAGTGTATAAAGTGATATCTGTTTGTTCATTATCGAAATGTGATAAACCTTGTAAGAATTTAAAACGCCCACCGATAGATAACTTGTCATTTACCTCTCTTGTATATCCTAAGCCATACTCTCTAAAATGATTGAATCGAAAACCTGTTCCGTCAATAGAAATTTCATTCCCTAAAAACTCATCGTTTGCCGTACCTTTTGCCAGTAAAGTCATGAAGTTTTTTGAATAATCTAATGCAAAGTTTACTCTTTCAGTTACGTTAAAACTGAAGTAATTTTTCTTTTTAACCTTAAATCCAAACGAAATAAAATCAACATTTAGTTGCTGAGATATAAAGTTGTTTTCACCTAATGCATCTAATAATTTATCCGGAGTAGCATAAGTCGTATCTCCTACTGTTTCGAATATATCAGATAACGTAAATCCGTTACTAATTGTACTCAAACTAACATTTGGAAGTAAAGGTGTAATAGCAATATGAAAGTTAGCTCTTTGCATTTGAGCTGGATTATTCCTCATACTCTGAGGAACGTAATCCATATTGTATAATGTTAACCCTTGCGCTATTAAGTTGGTCCCGGTTATAGCGAGGAATAAAGTAAATAAAATCTTTTTCATGGTCTTGTTGCTTGTGGTTGGCTAGTATGTTTTAATCTTAGTCGTTTGCGTTTAAATCAATCTTAACTTTGGCGTAAACACCAAGTTTTATATCCATTCCAAATTTTGAGTAAAATTTAGCATTGGCACCTCCTGAGGCAGTTGCCATTTCAGAAACTAAGATGATTTTAGTTGCATTCTTAATGTTATCAACCTTAGCTTCAGTTAACTCTATATCCTCATAAAAAGTGGTTGCTAAAACCAGGTCTCCATTTGCTGGGTCAATTACACTTGATTTTAAAACTTGAACTGGAGTACTTTTAAGAGAGTCTAAAATCATGAAATTAGAGTCTACGAAATACGCTTGAACATTTACATCTAATGGAAACTCATTGGTGATTTCTGTTTTAATATTACCAACTAATACATTTTTAAATGCTTCTGTAGGAAAATCTAAAGTATCTATTAACTTAAAACCACTTAGACCACCATACAATGGAATTTGAACATCCATCCCAACTGCAAAATAACTAGCATCTGTAATGAAGTTATTAAAAGGTGCTACTCCTGGATTAGTAGAACCATTCATTCCAAATATTAATTTTGAAGGGTTAATAGCTAGAATGTCATCGATGTTTGTTGTTGTTGTGTTGATGCTAACTGTTGTTTTAACTGAATCACCGAAGTTTCCATAAGCAGGTGCACCGATTGTTATATTCCCTAAACCAGTTAAGGCTAATGTTTGCTGATCGTTAATTGCGCTGATGTTTGAAAGGTCAGCTCCTAGCTCCATTCCAAAAGAATTCGTAATTGTTAAATCAATTCTAGGATCTGCTAAAGTTATTGTTGCATCGAAATCTAATTCACTAAAATCAAAGTCTACAGTATCAGCGTCAAGATTAAAACTTTGTATTCCAAGGTCTCCATCTAAAAATTCGATTTCTAAATTTGATAAAGTTAAATCTGCAGAAACACCATCAGTAGAAGAGAATGGAACAGGGGTATTTGAAGAAACAATATCAGCAATAATTATTGCTACGATAGCATTAGTATCAGTATTATTTGCTGTTAAATCAAATTCATACCCTGCAAGAGGAAAAGATCCGGTAGCCACCGTTGCGGTAACATTATTTGAAGTTATAGGAATTACCTTATTGAAAGGCGCTCCTGATCCTGTTAATGTAAGGTATGGCAATGAAAGCGTAAGGTTTGCAGATTCTTTCATACCGTAATTGATACTGTAATCTATAGAACCAGATTTTAAACGAAGTGTTTTTAAGATCTCTCCATTTGCTAAAGGCATTTTAACTGTAAGGGTATCGTCAAGGACTTGTTGACTTGGAAAAACTGCTGTTCCTCCTGAAACTACTAAGCTAGAAGTAGCAACATTTATATTTATTGCATCAGTAAGGTCAATTGGGACTAAATTAAATATTCCACCACTACCCGGAGACTCTATATTAGTAATGTTTGCTTTTATAGCATTACTCATTGTTTGTCCAGTTAAATCAATCGCATCTGATTGAGCTGTTCCAGCTGCAATATTTGGATAGTTAACTGTACCAATTAAAGTATTGTTTACAGTGTTTCTTATTTCGATGTTTAAGTTAACTAAATCGATAGGCCAGTTGTTCGTAACAGTTAAAGTTAATGTCCCTTGAGAAAAATTAACAGTAGTAAACCCTGAGAAAGTTCCTGCTGGATGTTCACCCCCAGATTGAGCTGGTATAGGAGGGAATGGCGCAGTACTACCATCAGCACTTTGAATTTGTGTTTTTTCTGGATCAGCAAAACTTGAAACAACACTTCCCATTGTAACACCTATACTTTGATTGATGTTAGAAATAGTAAAGGGATCCATCGTGAAAGACTGATTGATGTTTTGATCACTAATAGAAAACATATCCGATAAACCCATTCTAAACAGGTTACTTGAATAGGTTACCCACAGCAAACTATCAGCATCTATAGATAAAATTGAAGAATCGCTTTCTAGGTAATCCTTTACAAGATCATGTAAGGTTAACCTAGTATTTACAATTGGTGCGGCTACTGCTGGATTGTAGTTTTCTAAACTAATATTGTCCCATTTATAATCATCCTTTAAACAAGATGATACAATTAGAACTAACGAGGATAAGGCAATTGTAAATTTTTTCATTTCGATTTCGTTTATGCTTGGCTAATTTTGATCGTACGGATTTGAGTGGCTTAAAGTTATGATGAAAAAATTCAAACAAAACGTGACACTTCAAATTTATATTTTGACCTATTTATTTAACAATGGAATAGATGTAAACACTTCCCAGTTTATCACCTATTATTAGCTTTTTGTTCCCATCATTATTCAAATCAGCTACACAAACGGGAGTTACTCCTTCTATGGGAAAATCATTTATTAATACTCCTTTTTCATTAAAAGCAAAACACTTTGCTTCTAGTTTATTGGTAATAAATGTCATGCTTTTATTCTCACCTACATTGAAAGATTGAACTCCATAACTTGGCTTAAAGTCAATGTCTGGTATATTCGCAATAGGTTGCTTATTCGTTTGAAATGCTTGAATTTTATAATCATCGTGGACAACAAAATCTAATACATTGTCACCATTGAAGTCATTAAAAAAAATGTCGTAGTCTTTTGATAAAGATTTGATTGTGAATGTTTCCAACTCATCAGATAATTTTACAAAATGTATTGTTCCAACACTATCTGTCGCTAGAACTCCTGAGTTAGACAATACATTGTTTTTCCAGATATGGAAATTATTGGCGTTTTTGGGTAATGTTACATTAAGCTGAATCCTATCCTCTCCTTTTCTATTTAGTACTCTAATTTTTCCAGATTGATCAGCAGTTATTATGTAATCCTTATTAGCAACCTGTAAAAGTTGAGGTTGAACAGTAATTTCAGCATTCGTTTTAAATTTCCAACCTTTAATTAGCTTACCGTTCACGTCAAAATTATGAAGGTTTTTACCTTGTGTGAGGAGTATTCTGTAGTTTCTGTTTTTATCATAATCCAAAACAGTTAAACCTTGTGTAACTGGAGCTTTTAAAACTACAGGATATCCTTTTACATTTTTTCCATTTCGATCAATTTGATGGAACTTATTTGTTGTTACAAAAGTGTATTGAAGCTTGTCGTTTTTATATCTATCAACTTGTTTAATATCTCCGATGACTTTTTCATCTAATTGCTTTTCCCAAATTATTTTTCCAATGTTATTAATGAGGTAAAGTTTGTTAGCGTTGTCTTGAATAATTATTTCTTTCTCTTTAGTATAGTGATTAGATACAATCCAAGGTTGCAAAGTATAGGATGTGTCCAATTTACATTCGGTAAGAGATAAGTTTTGTGATTCCTTTTCAGCATTATAGTTTAGGAAAACGTTTGTGTAAAACATTTTTTTCTGATTATTTATCTGAAGTCCAATTGCACCAAGTTGTTCAATACTGTCTTTCTGAGCTTCGAAAACACCAGCTAATTCTTCATTTAAGAAACCATTCCACAAGTGGCTTCCTTTTTTGAAATTGTTATAGAAGAAGAAGTTTGACTTATTGTTGAATTGGTTGTAGAAGCCATTGAATTGTACATTTTTCACTAATGTTTTCCCTCTTAAGTAAGAGTTAATGATGTGTTTTAAATTACTTTCTGAATTGGCAAAAACAACATAATCTTCAAGAATAATATAGTAGGAATTAGTAACCCATTTAAATTGTTGTCCTAGTGTTAAATCAAAAAAGTTAGTCAAGCCTAAGTTTTTGATTTTGAAATTTTGATAGTCCGTTTCACTTGTGTTTTTTGTGCTGTTATGAATTGATTTTAAGCTTTCTTTAGTTTTTTGAATGTCTGAAGAACGAATAGCCAAACCGAAACTTTCCTTGTAGTTCTCAGGACTTCCTTCCGTAGAAAACAAACATATTTCATTTCCGATCCAACTAAAGAAATCACCTTCAACAGTGAAATTATATTTTTTATTGATGTTTAAAATGTTTTTTTGGTGCTTGTATAAGATTTGCTTTTGGGCTAAATGTTTTTCAAATTTCGGATAGTAAGAACGAAATGATTGAAAGCTTAAATACAACATCATCCCTGTATTTTCAGGTAAGATAGATGATGCGGACAATGGTTGCGCTTCTTCACCAACAAAGGTGTTTAAATAGCTATTAATAGAATCGTTAACCATTGAAAAGCCATTAAGCATCAAACCTTGATTTTTGATGTTTAAGTCAACTTCTGCCCAAGAACCGAAATTATTAAAGAACTTAATTGGAGAAAAGTTTTTACTTGAGAAGTTTGATATTGACTTTCCAAATTCTGAATAGTTTACGAAGATGTTTGCGTCTAAACCTTTATCAGAGGTCTTTAGTAGTTTTTTAAACCCAGCACCAGCAGATAAGGATTTACCAGAATTTAATTGTCTAACAGATTTTTCAATTAAAATTGAGGAGTTGGTAATCATTAAAACATTTTTGAGAACTGCAAAGCAGACAACTTCTGTTCCTTTTGAATAGCTAGTTATTGTTGTCTCTTCATATGTTTTGTCTGAAGATTCGTAATTGCCAAATACCTTTTTGAATAATGTATTTGTTTTTTGATAATTAATTTCTTCGTGTGTAATTGTGAAAAGTAGACTTGTTGTATTTACACCAGAAACATGTCCGGATATAAAGCTGTTTGCGTTGTTTAAGACTGAGGTTATACTTGTTTCAATTTTAGATATTGAATCAAGTTGATTCATAAATCCAGTAATTGATTTTATGCTTTCAAAACCAGCTAAAGATTGTCCTAATTGAGTGTTGTTCAGATTAGTCCATTTGTTTTTTGGGTTGTTTACTTTAATAATAAAAGCAGCATTATTAGGAATAGCATCAATTGCAACTGAATAACTTGACGCGTTATTTGTTGTTTCAACCGGTATTAGTAAATAACCTACTACACCAGTAATAGCTAGTAATATAATAGCAATAATTGCTTTACGCATTATAAATCAAATTCGAATTTTACTAATGTATGCTGTAATTGCGGATTGGTTATATAGAGGTAATGATAGTTTTAAACAAAACTATTGGTATAACTCAAGTTTAGTGTTTGTGCTTAATGTGAATTATTATCAAACGTCTTATTGATTTAAAAATTGAAATAAAGTAATTTTGTAGTAACTTTCCATTAGTAATGATGGAAATGGAGTTAATAAAAGTATCAGAATTGGATGAGGTTTTGGGTGTTGTTTCAAAAGAAGAAGCACACAGAACGGGATGTTTACATCGTGCTATTTCAGTATTAATTTTTAATGAAAATGGAGAATGGTTAATTCAAAAAAGAGCATCTCAAAAATACCATTCAGCTGAGTTGTGGGCGAACACTTGCTGTAGTCATCCTTTTCCAAATGAAACCAATGTTGATGCGTCAAACAGAAGACTAGAAGAGGAGGTTGGTATGGTGGCACTTCTTAAAGAGGTGTTTAGTTTTAAATATTATGTTGTTCTTGATAATGATTTGATCGAGCATGAGTTTGATCATGTTTTCATTGGAATAACTAACTCAACTCCAGTTTTGAATTTGGATGAAGTTTCTGATTGGAAATATGTAACAACTGATTTCTTAAAAAATGACATTGTAAATAACTCCAAGGACTATGCAGAATGGTTTAAGTTGATATTTGATGTTGTTTTAGAGAAAAAGCTAGCTTAGTTTAAAGGTCTATCATTTTTGGCTCGTTATTTTTTATTATCTTTGATTCGTAAAATTTCAAGTTATGAACAACGCACATATTTTATTAGGAATCATTGGAGCTCCGCAAATAGTTTTAATTGTTTTAGTAGTAGTCTTACTTTTTGGAGGGAAGAAAATTCCAGAATTAATGAAAGGTTTAGGTAAAGGAATTAAAGAATTTAAGAGTGCTACTGGTGATGAAGAAGAGACTACTTCTAAAGGAGAAGTTTCTGAGAAAAAAGACTAGTTTATATTTATAATATTATACGAGCCTTTCCAATTTTGGGAAGGCTTTTTTTGTGGTGAAAAATTAAAGAACATCAATTATGATTTCTTATCAAAATTCAATTCAAGTTTAGTACTATATCCTTCAGGAATTCCTTGAATATAAAGGTATAAAATGGAATCATTTTTAAATTCGATTGAACCTAGGTATGCTTCTGACAAATCTCCGATTTCTGCTAGTTCATCAGCTGTAAATAAGGGTGGCCTTTGTGACTAACAAAATCACATTTATAATATTCATAGTTAGGGTTACCCATTTTCATCACAGATAATTTTATATACTACTTTTTCTCGTGCGCATCTGAAGACACGAAACTCAAGGTAAACTATGTCTTTCAGTAGACGAACACGAGGAAATGTTTAATAGAATGAATTTTAGTGCGTAGTACTTTCTGATTTTTAATCTGAAAGATAAACTGTCCGATTTGTAATCGGAATTTGTAGAAAAAATCTGTAAATACTGATTATAACCTAATGAAACGAACAGATGATTCCCACTTATAAATACAATGTGATTTAAATGGGTAATCCTATTAATAGTTTAGGACCTAGCTATTTCTTTTATCACAACTGGTTATTGTAATAACTAGAGCTGGAATAATCAGGTTTTCCAGCGTTATTCTGCTTTTTTTAAAATGTTCCAGAATACTGAAAAACAAAGGTCCTTGGAGATTCAGGTAGAGCTGGACGAATAGTATAAGCGTTGTTTACTAGATTCTTTATAATCAACTGGAACTTAGTAGATTTTGAAACACTGTATCCTAGATTAAAATCCCACACCCAATCACCATCTTGGTTATCAGCTCTGTATCTTTTTAGACCAGGAACTATATCAGTACCCGTTAAAGGGTTTGGTGCTTCAAAGATTTGATCAATATTTTGCATGTAACTGTAGAATCTAATGTTTAATCCTGATGACCATTTTTTATAATTGGTTTGTGTACTGATTTTTGCAATATGTGGAATTCTGTATTTTAAGTATTCATCCTTTTCTTCGTATAATGTGTCCTGAAGATCAACGGTTCTATCTTCAGGATATATATAGGTATAACCAAAGCTCAGGTTTGTTTGTACTCTACCAATATTCCCGCTTACATTATTGGTGATTTCCACACCTCTAATTCTTGCGAGTTTTGCATTGATTGATTTAAACCCTAATCCTAGAAACGAATCTGTAAATGGGTCTCCCCATAATCCAAAACTGAACTCCATCATATCTCGATATTGCATCCAAAATGTAGCTACATCTACAAATCCGCTTACCTTTTTGTATTTATATGTTTGCCTTATTCCTATTTCAGCAGATTCACCATACTCTGGAAGTAGTTCTTCATTTGGATAAACCTCTAAAGGAGCTGCGCTAAATCTAATGAACTTTTCAGCCATAGATGGATACCTAAATCCTTGTCCATAGCTTGATCTTAAATTTGTTGATTTAGTGATTCTATAATTCAAACCGGCCCTATACACGGTACCATCAACTACGTCAGAAGTGTCTAAAGCGTAAGTTTGGCGTCGAACCCCAATAGATAATTTTAAACGATCTAAATCTACATCGGCTTGCAAGTACCCAGCAACTTCATTGCTTTTGTGATTACCAAGTTCGGATATATAGATGTCAGTATAACTGTTTACAAGACCACCAGTTAAGTGTAGGTGGTATTTTTTTCCAAAATGGAAGTTATGTTGATATTGAACTTCTGAATAAATCATAGATGCAGAATCAACCAAGAAGTACTTTCCGTGATAGGTAAACTTTCCTGCTTTTGTTTGATAGGTTAGAAAAGGATCGATAGTATATTGACGATATGTTAAGCGACCTTTTCTACCAGCAAGTGGTTGGTAAAATCCTGTTGTGTCATCATTCCAAAGTAAAAACTGACCCGCGTCTGAGTATTGCATGTTCGCATTAATTCCGAATATTAGAGGCTTGATGTTTTTGGGTCTGAATTTAGATCTGAAAGACAATCTGATTTTTTGTTTGTCTCCTCCATCCATAAACCCCTGATCATTAAGCGCGTTTCCACTAAATGAAAAATCGTGTGTTTTTATTCTTCTTAAATGGTAGAAACTCAATCCTGAATACCCAGGGTGATTGTTTGCATCTAGATACCAATCATTTTTCTTTCCATTTGGGTCATCATACCATCCAGTATATAGTCTAACTTTTGTTATAGGTTTATCTTTAGCTTTTGCAGTTCTTATATTAATAACACCATTTAAAGCCGAAGAGCCATACAATGCCGAAGACGCACCTTTTAAAATTTCAACCTGTTCAATGTCCTCAGTTGGTAAATAATCCCATAGGACGTCTCCAACTCCTGGCCTCATTACTGGAACATCATCTATTAAAAGAAGCACTCTAGATCCAGCACCATAAGAAAATCCCCCACCACCTCTTATATTGGCTTGTCCGTTAATAATTGAAACACCTGAACCTTGCTCTATTAATTTATCTAATGTCGTAACATTATTATTCTCAATTAACTCAGCACGTATTACATCCATTGAAACTGTTACATCACTTATTTTTTGCTTCATCCTTGAAGCCGAAATAACAACTTGATCAATGCTTTGATCCGCAATTTTTAAAGAAATGTTAAGTTCTGTGTTTTTTTGAACAGAAATATTATGAACGGAATCTTGAAAACCGAAGGCTGTGAATTTGATATTATGTTTTCCTTTAGAGGCAGTAAACGTATAACTTCCTGAGACATCAGAAGTTGTTATAAAAGCACTATCTAAGAAGATATTAGAGAGTGGAATTGTTTCATTTGTTGATTCGTCGAACAACTTACCTTTTACTTCATAGTTTTGGGCGGTTGCGTTGAGAAAAATCACAGAAAGAACAAGTGCAAGTAGTTTTTTCATAAAAATTAGTGTAGCTCAATAAAAATACTAAAATTAAATTGAGATGGAACAAGAAATTTTGTGCAGGTTGGCTTTGATTCAAATTCCAGGAATTGGTGATTTGTTTGCAAAGCTTTTAACGGAGTATTTCAAAGGAGCAAAACATTTATTCTCTAGCTCTAGAAAAGAATTAAGTTTAATTCCTGGAGTTGGAACTTACCTGTTAGGAAATCTAACGAGTAAAAAAATTAGAGATGAGGTTTTCTTAAGGGCTTCACAAGAGTTGAAATTTACAGAAAAACATAGAATAAAAATTATGTTTTACGATGAAGAAGCATATCCAGAAAAACTGAAAGGGCTTGATGATGCGCCTTTCATCCTTTTTTATAAAGGAACAGATGTTCTTAAAACAAATAAGATATTATCGATTGTTGGAACTCGAAAAGCAACTGGTTATGGTGAGGACGTTACTAATAAGATAATTAATGATTTAAAAACAGAAAACATTTTAATTGTAAGTGGTTTAGCATACGGTATTGACACATTTGCACATAAGTTTTCTGTAGAGAAAAATATTCCAACAGTTGCTGTTTTAGCACATGGTTTGGATAGGATTTACCCTCACAAAAATAAAAGATTGGCAGAAAAAATGTTAGAAAACGGTGGCTTACTAACCGAGTTTTTTTCAGGTACTAATCCAGATCGAGAAAATTTCCCGAAACGTAATCGGATAGTTGCCGGTATTTCTGACGCAACGCTTGTTGTTGAGGCAACTGTAAAAGGAGGAGCTTTAATAACTGCAAAAATTGCTAATTCATATAGTAGAGATGTGCTAGCTGTACCAGGAAGATCTATCGATTTTTATTCAGAAGGATGTAATTGGGTAATCAAAAATCATCAAGCTGCTTTGGTAGAATCTGGAGAAGACATTTTGAAAGCTTTAAATTGGACTCAAGAAGCCGATGTTTTTGAGAAGCCTCAATTGGATTTATTTGCAGTCTTATCTAATGAAGAAAAAGCCGTTTTAGATATTTTGAAAAATACAGGAACAGCAAATAAGGAACGTTTGGCTATACAGTTAAATCAAAAATTATCTGTGTTATCTGGTACGCTATTTAATATGGAAATGAATGGTGTAATAAAGGCTTTACCAGGGAATAACTATCAAATTAAAGCTTAAACTATAATGGCATTTCATAATCTACTTGGTGAAGAAGGAGAGAAAATAGCTGTTCGTTATTTAAAAAGTAAAGGCTATATTGTATATCACACTAATTGGAGATTTGGAAAGTTAGAAATTGATATTATCGCGGAAGACGGCCAAGAATTGGTGTTTATTGAAGTGAAATCTAGAAGCTCTGAAATTTATGGAAGACCTGAAGAGGCTGTAGATGACACAAAAGAATTGGCAATTTTAAATGCTGCGGATATTTACGTTAGAAATTTCAATCTGGAAATCGAAGTACGATTTGACATTATTTCAGTGATCATAAATAAAAAACAAATTAAGATTAATCATATAATGGATGCTTTCAGTGGAATTGATCAAGCATATTATTAATTATTCTTTGGAAATTATTTGTCTTATTTTTTGAGACCTATTGTTGAGAAATTCACTGTTTCTATCGAAGAATGGGTATTCGGTAAGAAGATTATTATAATATATTTTTTCTTCGGTTTGAATACTTTCTTGAAATGAATCAATGAATTTTTTAGAGGAATATTGGATTAGTTTTTCCTTGTAAATGGTGTAAAATTTCTCATTTTCAAATAAAGTTAGAATTGCTCTTTTGGAGGTTGCTACTTCAGGAGGTACTTGATGTTTTCTGGAACCCCAATAATCTAAATTCGGCCAAACGAAGTTTTTTGAAACAGTATATGCGTCATGTCCAATAATTTCTAGTCTCTTTGTTTTTAAGTTGAAAAGAAACTTTTGGTTAATCCAGTAATCGCCATGATAAGCATTTGACACATCAACAAGCGCAAAGTAACTGGCTATTTTTTCGATGTCAAAAGCCAGTTCTACGTTGGGTGTATTGTTCTGATAATCTTGTAATAAAGTAATAGGTAAGGAGTCAAACTTGTTTGATTTACGATAGACTTTAATTGATGCATCTTTAATAACATCGAGTTTTTTCTCTAAAGCTCTGTTTACCCAAAAGAGTTCATCATCAAACCCTAAAATTACAGAGTTAGAATCCGTCATATTTGATAAATGTTCTTGCCATGCAAAATAACCTAGACTTTTCCCGTTAAGAACAACTGGAGTAAATCCATACTGAGTTGTGGCTAAATTATTTTGTAGAAGTAACTCATGAAACCTCCATTCTTTTAAGAAGTCTCTCGCAGCTGGTTTATGAATTGAAAACACATGCATTCCTTTCCATGGTTTTTTCAATTTAATTTTTAAACTCCATTTTGATCCCTTCAAATGTAAGAGCCTATCTCCTTTGAGTTTAATTTTAGCTTTAACCCATTTATTCTCAATTTTCACTTTCCCTTCCACCCATTTACGATCTTCAGATGATAAATACCCATCTTGAAAGGCCTTTAAACGACGTTTTTTGAAAATATTAACACAACTGTCGCTGAGCTTAATTTGAAGAGCAGGATCTTCATAATTTGGAAATACTTTTCTATTTGCTTTTTTAATTTCAAAATTGTCGAAATATACTTTTTTCCCTTTTGGATTCTTAACATAAAAACTGATACTATTGCCTTTGAAATTTGGCGGGATATGTACTGTTTTTTTAAGTAGTTGCCATTCGCCTATAGATGAATCAGATTTTTCTTGAAAAGAAGTCAAGCTATTGTTTTCTCCTTTAGCCTCAATGAGCGGGCTTTTAAATTCGCTTAATTTCCAAACCTGAATCTCATAAATATCATTTGGAAGAACAGAAGAATCAACTGTGTAAAAACCAATTTTACTTTGTTTATCTAGAAGTATTGAGAATTTTCCTTCAAATGCCTGTGTTGAATCTCTGCTTCCTCTTTTTAATTTCTCAGGAATAGGTTTTCTTTTAATTTCTCCTCCTTCAAACCACTGCTTAATCGTATTGTTATTGTTGGGTTGAGCAACACAGGAATAGATACTAAGAGTTAAAAATAGAACGGATAAAATCTTATGAATAACTGTTTTTGTTCTACAGAAGCTAAATATTTGAGAACATTTAAGCAATATTTGCTTTCTGCTTTTTAATAGATTTCTCCATTGTTTTTTTAACAGTTTCAATTATAGCATTGGTGTCATAATAACAATCTTTATGAAGCTCAGCTTGAGAACCATGTTCAATATATGAATCAGGAATTCCTAGTCTAGTAATTTTAGAAGAGTAATCATTGTCTATCATGAATTCAGAAATAGCACTTCCCATTCCTCCCATTAAACATCCATCTTCAACGGTAATAATGTATTTGAATTTTCCGAAAATTTCGTGTAATAATAAATTATCAAGAGGTTTTACAAATCTAATATCGTAATGCGCAGCATCAATATTGTCTTTTTCTAATGCCTTACATGCATCGACTGCATAGTTACCAATATGGCCAATTGTTAAAATTGCGATATCCTCCCCACTTTTAACTTTTCTTCCTGTTCCAATTTTTATTTCTCTTAATGGAGTTTTCCATTCAGTCATTACACCTTGACCTCTTGGATAACGAATAGAAAAAGGGCCTTGATCGGGAAGTTGGGCTGTGTACATTAAGTTTCTTAACTCCTCTTCATTCATTGGGGCACTAACAATTAAGTTAGGTATACATCGCATAAATGCAATATCATACGCACCATGATGAGTTGGCCCATCAGCACCTGCAATTCCTGCTCTATCTAAACAGAAAACTACATTTAAATTTTGTAAAGCTACATCGTGTATCACTTGATCGTAAGCACGTTGCATGAAAGATGAGTATATATTACAAAAAGGAACAAGTCCTTGTGTAGCTAATCCTGCAGAAAAAGTAACCGCGTGTTGTTCAGCAATTCCTACATCGAAAGATCGATCTGGCATTGCTTTCATCATAATATTCAAAGAACATCCTGATGGCATTGCTGGGGTAATCCCCATTATTTTTTTATTCTTTTCAGCAAGCTCTACAATCGTATGTCCAAAAACATCTTGATATTTAGGAGCTTGTGGGCTCTTTGGTGTTACTTTTACGATCTCACCAGTTTCTTTGTTGAAAATTCCAGGAGCATGCCACTGAGTTTGATCTCCAGATTCAGCAGGTTCATATCCTTTTCCTTTTTTGGTTAGAACATGTAATATTTTTGGACCAGGAATCTTTTTTAAATCGTCCATCACTTTCACCATGTTTTTTACATCGTGACCGTCGATTGGGCCGAAATATCTGAAATTAAATGATTCAAAAAGGTTAGATGTTCCAAGTAAAGAAGTTTTTACAGCATTTTCTACTTTAGAAGCTATTGATTGTGCATTTGGACCAAATTTACTAATATGACCAAGTAAATGCCAAATCTCATCTTTCACTTTATTATAAGCGTTAGATGTTGTGATATCCGTTAAATATTCATTTAATGCAGTAACACTAGGGTCAATAGACATACAGTTGTCGTTTAAAACAACTAATAAATTACTATTTTCAACACCTCCATGGTTTAAAGCTTCGAAAGCCATTCCAGCTGTCATTGCTCCATCACCAATTACTGCGATATGTTGTTTTTCTTCGTGACCTAAATATTTACTGGCAACACTCATTCCTAATGCACTTGATATCGAAGTGCTTGAATGACCAACACCGAAGGCATCATATTCACTTTCCTTAATTTTAGGAAAACCACTTAGCCCACCATGAACCCTTTGCGTGTGAAATTTATCACGTCTACCAGTTAGGATTTTATGTCCGTATGCCTGATGTCCAACATCCCACACCAATTGATCTTCTGGAGTATTGAATGCATAATGCAAAGCAACGGTTAATTCAACAACCCCTAAACTTGCGCCAAAGTGCCCTCCCTTTCGGGAAACGACATCAATAATAAATTCTCTAAGTTCATTACAAACTTGAGGAAGTTCCTTGGACTTCAGTTTTCTTAGGTCTGAAGGAATTACAATTTTGTCTAAAAGTTCGCCGGCCTTAAATTCCATGAGTTTTTTGTGGTATTGCAAATTTATTAAAATAATCAACTGTAAAGAAGTAATTAGTCAACGAAACTTATCAATTCGTCTTATATAAATTCTTTTAATAAAGGTTAAAAAAGAAAATATGTAGAGAAAGGAGGGATTAATTGTTAAGGAAGTTAATGAATTCAAGGGTTTATATGCAGAACAAGTATTTAAGAAAGGTGTTGTTGTTTGTATAATTGAAGGTGAAGAAATATCCATTCCTAATAGATTTTCAGTGCAAATTGGTATTGATTTACACATTAATGTTAAAGAACCTGTGATGTTTATTAATCATTCTTGTAATTCAAACATCATGATTGATGGTAATTATTTTATTGCCACAAAAAACATTAAGGCAGGTGAGGAAGTGGTTTTTAACTATTTAGGAAGTGAAGATGTTCTTGCGGAACCTTTTAAATGCTCTAAATGTGGCCTAAAAGTTTTGGGAAAACTATTTATTGAAGAATACCCTTGTAATTTATCAACAACCTAAACCCCTTATTTTTATAGGTTTTAGTAACCAATTGTTAATTACTTCGTATCTTAGCAGGGGTGTTAAGTCGCACTTTACTGATTACGAAGAATATAAGACTTAAATACTACGAGTTGAGAACTTTTGCAAGGAAAAAAATAGGACTTTTATTAGTCGCTTTAGGAACGTTATGTACTTCAATTACTGCTCAAAATTATTGGGTAGGAGGTGCGGGTGAATGGAGTGATGCAAACCATTGGGCAACAACTGATGGTGGGCAAGGAGGTATTGGTGTTCCAAATAAATCAACTGATGCTATTTTCACAGAACTTTCCGGATTAAATAATAATGATACAGTTAAAATTGATTCAATTGCTTTTGTTAAGCGATTGGATTTTTCTTTTTTAAAAAAATCTATAATACTTTCTGGGTCTTTATCTTCTAATTTATTGGTTACGGGAGATATTGTTTTTCCTGAGGAATTAATCAATAATTTTTATGGTTATGTAGTGATGGTGGGTTCAAACTCTAGCTATCGAATGAAAGTATTCCAACCTGGGGAATTTAATGGGAAAAAATCATTTATTGATATATATAAAAATGCAAGAAATTCTGAACTTCCTTTAGCAATAACTTCAATTACGTCTAATGTTACTGACGCTACATGTGGTTGTAATGGTGTTATAAATCTAACTGTTAATGGTGGTACTGGTCCTTTTGCTTATTCATGGTTTCCAAATGTACCTGCTTTAAATGGAGATGGAACAAATACTGTTATTGATCTTTGCCCAGGTAAGTACAACGTAATTATAACAGATCTTTCCGATGGAATCCCTTATGTGGAATCAGATATTGTAGTAGATGGTCCATCTCCATTAACAATTCAGCATCTTTTAACTGACAGTGTAAATTGTATAGGAGGAAGTGATGGTTTTATAGTAACATTAGTTTTTGGAGGAGTAGCACCTTATACAATTGTTTGGGATGATGCCGGTTTGCAGTCTACACCAACAGCAACAGGATTACCTATAGGAGATTATTCTATTCAAGTTACGGATTTTGTTGGTTGTACAGCTGTTAGTGGGCCGTATACAGTCGAAGAACCTACCGTTTTAACAAGTTCAATAACGGATACAACTCATGTTTCATGTTTTGAAGTTTGTGACGGTGATGCAACAGTTACCGCGGGCGGAGGTTCGCCTAGTTATTCTTATAGTTGGTATGATGCACCAGGTACCCCAACTACAATTCAGGCTACTGGTTTATGTGATGGAACATATCACGTTGAAATTACTGATTCTAGAGGATGTTTAGATACTTCAGAAGTGATAATTACGGAACCTATTGTGTTAGCAGCGTCGATTAGTACTTTTACTGATGTAGTTTGTTTTGGAGAAGGAAACGGAACTGCTAATACAGGAGTAACAGGCGGAACGACTACATATACTTATGATTGGTATAATGTAGGTGGGGGACCAACAACGCCCAATGTTTCCAACTTATCTCCTGGAACTTACAATGTAGAGGTAACCGATGCAAATGGATGTTTAGATACTGCGGAAGTAGTAATAATCCAACCAACGCTTTTAACTTCATCAATTACAGACACAGTGCATGTTTTATGTAACAGTTTATGTACTGGAGAAATAGAGGTTACTGCTGCGGGAGGTACTACAATATATACTTATGATTGGTACGACGCGGCAAATGAATCGACACAACGTGTAATCGGAATGTGTGCTGGTTCATATAATGTGGAAGTAGAGGATTTAAATGGTTGTAAAGATACATCAACAGTTACGTTACTTCAACCATCAACAGCAATAACAACTAGTATAACTGATACAACTCATAATTTATGTTTTGCCGATTGTGATGGTATCGCAATTGTAACTCCTGTAGGAGGTTCACCAATTTATTTGTTTGATTGGTATGATTTACCAGGAGGAGATACTGATTCTACTGCATCAAGTTTATGTATTGGAACTTATAATGTAAAAGTAACTGATGCGAATGGATGTAGCGACACATCAACTATTACAATCACGGAACCTACAATATTAGATGGAACAGCTAGTTTAACAATGGTTGATTGTAAAAGCAATTGTTCTGGAGAAATAGATTTATCACCAATTGGTGGAACAACAACTTATACATTTGACTGGTATGACGCTCCAGGGACACCTACAACAGAAGATGTAATTGGATTATGTGATGGAACTTATAATGTAGAAATTACAGATGCGAATGGTTGTTTAGATACTGTAACTTCAATAATTATCGAACCAGATACATTGGTAGCAAGTATTATTTCTTCAGCAAACCTTACTTGTTTCGAAGAATGTATAGGTAACGCGACAGTTGATCAGATAGGAGGGACAGGACCATTTGGAATAGATTGGTATGATCACCCAACAGCTTCACCAACAACAGCTACTGTTAATAATTTATGTGCGGGAACATACAATGTAGAAATTTCTGATGCTTTAGGTTGTTTAGATACTACTTCTATTATTATAACAGAACCAGCAACTGCAGTTTCAAGTTCTATTACTGACACAGTCCATGTTTTATGTAGAAATGTTTGTTCAGGAGAAGCTGAAGTAACAGCAGCTGGGGGATTAGGAGGATATTTATACGATTGGTATGACGCGCCAAGTTCACCAAGTGTAATAAGAGCATTAGCATTATGTGCTGGGACTTATCATGTAGAAATAATAGATGCAAGTGGGTGTTTAGATACTTCAGAAGTTATCATAGCAGAGCCAGCAGGATCACTAACAATTTCAATTAATGATTCAACAAATGCTACTTGTAATAATCTTTGTGACGGAACTGCTTTTGCAACATATTCAGGAGGAACTTCAGGATATGTACTTGATTGGTATACTTCAGGAAATCAAACAACAGATACCTCTTTTAATTTATGTGCAGGAACTCATTTTGTAGAAGTAACCGATGCAAATGGTTGTTTAGATACTGCAAATATTACGATTGAAGAACCATCGCCTATGGTAATAACAATTAACTCTGCAACATTACCAACATGTTTTGGTGATTGTGATGGAGTAATGAGTATAACCCCTTCAGGAGGAACAACACCTTATTTATATGAATGGTATGATGTAGTTGGAGCGCCAACAACATCTTCTGCAAGCGGACAATGTGCTGGCGGATATCATGTAGAAGTAGAAGATAACCAAGGATGTATTGATACAGCGTTAGTAATATTATCAGAACCAGATTCATTAGAACATACAATAGATTCACAAACTAATTTATTGTGTAAAAACCTTTGTTCTGGAGGAGCTTCATTGACTCCAATTGGTGGAACAGCTGGTTATACAGTTTCATGGTATGATGTAGTTGGAACTCCAACTGGAACTTCAGTTAATACACTTTGTGCAGGGACATGGAATTTTGAGTTAGAAGATGCAAACGGATGTTTAGATTCTGGATCAGTAACAGTAACAGAACCAGCATTAGAATTAACATCATCTATAACTGACACAACACACAATGGTTGTATTGGAGATTGTAATGGGGATGCAACGGTAACAGCGGTTGGAGGAACAGGGTTAATTACTTATGACTGGTATAATTCACCCGATAGTGATATTGATGTTCAGGCAGAAAACCTTTGCGCTGGGACGTATAATGTAGAAGTAGCCGATGCAAATGGATGTTTAGATACTTCAGAAGTAACAATAACAGAGCCAGCAACATCAGTTACAATTTCAATTAATGATTCGACCAATGCTACTTGTAATAATCTTTGTGACGGAACCGCTTTTGCAACATATTCAGGAGGAACTTCAGGGTATGTTCTTGATTGGTATACTTCAGGAAATCAAACAACAGACACATCCTTTAATTTATGTGCCGGAACTCATTTTGTAGAAATCACTGATGCAAATGGTTGTTTAGACACAGCAAATATTACGATTGAAGAACCGTCTCCGATGGTAATAACAATTAACTCTGCAACATTACCAACATGTTTTGGTGATTGTGATGGAGTAATGAGTATAACCCCTTCTGGTGGAACGACACCTTATTTATATGATTGGTATGATGTAGTTGGAGCACCAACAACACCTGCTGCAGGTGGACAGTGTGCTGGCGGATATCATGTAGAAGTAGAAGATGGAAAAGGATGTATTGATACGGCTTTAGTAATATTATCAGAACCAGATTCTTTGGAACATACTATTGATTCACAAACACACTTATTATGTAAAAACCTTTGTGAAGGAGGAGCTTCATTAACTCCAATTGGTGGAACTGCAGGATATACTGTTACCTGGTATGATGTACCAGCTACACCTACAGGAATTGCAATTAATACATTATGTGCCGGAACATGGAATTTTGAATTAGAGGATGCGAACGGTTGTTTGGATTCAGGATCGGTAACATTGACAGAGCCAGCTTTAGAATTAACGTCGACTATAACGGATACTACACATAATATTTGTTTTGGTGAATGTAATGGAGATGCAACAGTTACTGCTGTTGGAGGAACTGGATTAATTACTTATGACTGGTACAATGCACCAGATAGTGATACCGATGTTCAAGCAGAAAACCTTTGTGCTGGAACTTATAATGTAGAATTAGAAGATGCGAATGGCTGTTTAGATACAGCTGTTGTAGCTATAATTGAACCTACCGATATTACTTATATAACAACAGTATCAAATTTAGTTTGTGGAGGTGTTTCAGATGGAGAAGCAAGTGTTGCCGTTTCAGGTGGAATAGCTCCTTATACATATGATTGGTATGATGCAGGAAATCAAACTAATGATACTGCAACTGCTCTTTCTGCTGGAACTTACCATGTGGAAATTACTGATGCAAATGGATGTTTAGATACGGCAGAGGTAATTATTACCACGCCAACCCCTGTTGTTGCTTCAATAAGAAATGATACACTTCATGTTGACTGTTTTGGAAATTGTAATGGATTTGCGGTAATAAATAGAACTGGAGGATCTCCAGGGTATACTTATAATTGGTATGACGCGCCAGGATCTCCTACAATTAGAACTTTATCAAATTTATGCGCAGGTATTTATCATGGAGAAGTAACCGATGCGAATGGATGTAAAGATACAGCTGAAGTTGAAATTACTCAACCCACCTTATTAATTTCTTCGGCAGATTCACTTGAAGCTTCTTGTTCAGGAGTTTGTGATGGTAAGATCTGGACAGATTATTCAGGAGGAGTTTCACCATATGTAGTTGATTGGTACAATGTACCAGCAACACCAGGAACTGATACTGTAAGCGCAATGTGTAACGGAAGTTATGCTGTAGAAATAACAGATGCAAATGGATGTTTGGATACTGCTTACGTGGCTGTTACGGCACCAGTTGTAGTAAGTACAAGTATTACAGATACAACACATAATATTTGTTTTTATAATTGTTCAGGTGAAGCAATAGTAACACCGATAGGAGGATCAATACCATATACATATGATTGGTATGATGTTCCTGGTGGTGATACGGATTCTACCGGATCAAACTTATGTGTTGGTACTTTCCATGTTGAGGTTATAGATTTAAATGGATGTTTAGATACTTCCGAGGTAATAATTACTTCAGTATCGCCAGAATTAACAACAACAACAGATTCTATTTTAACTTCTTGTTTAGGTTTATCTGATGGATCTGCAATTGTAATTGCTTCAGGAGGACAAGCTCCCTACGTAATAGACTGGTTTGAAAACGCAAATCAATTTTCTGATACGATTAATGGTTTACCATCCGGATCTTATAAGGTAGAAATAACGGATGCTAATATTTGTGTAGATACTGTTACAGCTATAGTAACTGACCCAGCAGGATTAGTTGCAGCAATAAGTGATACAACTCATGTTTTATGTTTTGATGATTCTTCAGGTGAAGCAATTGTAACCCCAATAGGAGGTACAGTAAGCTATACTTATAATTGGTATGATGTTGTAGGAGGAAGTACAGACTCAACAGCTTCGAACTTACCAGACGGAACATTTCATGTAGAAGTAACCGATGTTAATGGTTGTTTGGATACTGGAATTGTAACAATTACAGAAGCACCAATTGTTGTTTTTGGATCTGATTCGATTGAGGCAACTTGTACAGGGATTTGTACAGGATCAGCAATAGTAATTCCTTCAGGTGGAGTTAGCCCATATGTTTATAACTGGTATGATGCTGGCAACCAAACAAACGATACTGCTTCAGCACTTTGTGCTGCAACTTATAATGTAGAAGTAACTGATGCAAATGGTTGTATTGATACTGCAGCGATAATAGTAACTGAACCAATTACAATTACTGCTATTGCTGTTGATACAATGCCAACAACTTGTAATAGTGGTTCAGATGGTTCAGCTGTTATTGATGGAACTGGAGGAACATTACCTTATACATATGCTTGGAATGATCCTTTAACTCAAACTACCGATACAATGAAAAATGTAACGGCTGGAATATATAAAGGATCAATAACAGACGTTAATGGATGTACAGATACATTAGAATTTTTAGTTATAGAACCATTACCAATTACAGCTGGTGATAGCCTTGTAAATGTATCATGTAACGGAATTTGTGATGGATATATTAGTCTTAATGTAAGTGGAGGAACGGGACCATATACTCATTCTTGGAGCAATGGAACGACAGATACGTTAATCTCAGGATTATGTGATGGTACATATTCTGATACAATTACTGATGGAGCAGGTTGTGTTGATACATTCACTTTTGTAATTACAGAACCCGATACTTTAAAATCACCGATTACAGATACACTTCATGTAACGTGTAGTTACACTTCTAATGGTCAAGCAATCGTAACACCAACAGGAGGAACAGCACCGTATACATATGATTGGTATGATGCTGGCAATGATGCAGATTCTGTAGCTTCTGGTATTTTACCAGGAACATATCATGTTGAAGTAACTGACGCAAATGGATGTTTAGACACAGGAATCGCAATAATCAATTCAACACCTGAAATTGTAATGGTTACAGATTCTGTTGAAGCAACATGTTCAGGGATTTGTAATGGAATTGCTATAGTAAATGTTACTGGAGGAACTGCACCGTATACGTATGACTGGTACGATGCTGGAAATATTGATAATGACTCAATAATTAATGTTTGTGCAGATAGTTTTAATGTAGCATTAGTAGATGTAAATGGTTGTGTAGATACAGCTTATGTAATTGTAACACAGCCAGTTTCTGTAACAGCAGGATTTAGTGATACTTCTGATGTTATTTGTTATGATGATACTACAGGTTGGGCAACAGTAAATGGAGTAGGAGGAACATTACCTTATACGTATTGGTGGAGTAACGGAACCACTAACGATACAGCAATTGGACTTTCAGCTGGTGTATATAGAGCTGCAATAATTGATGTAAACGGATGTTCTGATACAGCTGATATTACAATAAATCAACCAGCAGATTGGGCACACGTTGTTGATTCAACACACGCTTCTTGTTATACTTATTGTGATGGATTGGTAACCGTAACTCCAGCAGGAGGAACAGGGCCGTATACACATTCATGGAATACAGGTTCAACAAATTCATCAATTATAAATTTATGTGCAGCAACATATTACGATACTATTACAGATAGTAGAGGTTGTATAGACACAATGAATGTTGTTGTTTCAGAACCAGATTCTTTAGAAGCACAGCCCTTAATTATTAACCATGTATTATGTAATGGAGATTCTACTGCCAGAGTTAGATCTCTTGCGGGTGGTGGAACAGCACCGTATATATATGATTGGGGAGATGGACAAATAACAAATAATGGTGATACTGCACTTAATATTGGAGCAGGAAATAATCAAGTTGTTTTAACAGATAGTAGAGGTTGTATTGACACTAATATTTTCATTATTACTGAACCTACTTCAGTAATATCTTCAATTACAGATACAGTTCATGCGAATTGTGTTTGTAACGCAAGCGCAGTCGTAACACCGGCAGGAGGAACAAGTCCATATACATATGCATGGAATGATTTAGGACTTACAACAGATTCAACAGCACTTGGACTTTGTACTGGAGATTATGAAGTTGAAGTTACCGATGTAAATGGTTGTTTAGACACAAGCTTAGTAACAATTAGAGATACATCAGTATTTTCAATATCAATTACCGATACGAATCATGCAACATGTTCTAGTATATGTGATGGTTCTGCAATTGTAACACCTTCTTTAGGTACAGCTCCATTTATATATGCTTGGACAGATCCAGCTGTAACAACAGATTCAAGTGTGACTGGATTATGTGTTGGAAATGTTTCAGTAACAGTAACAGATGGAGAAGGGTGTATACGATTTGCTAATGTTGCTATCTTAGAGCCAAATGCAATAAGCAGTACTCCAATGAGTATAAGTCCATTATGTTTTGGTGATACAAACGCAATAGCTTGGGTAGATGTAACAGGAGGAACTGCTCCATATACTCATTCATGGGATACAACAAGTGTTAATGATTCAGTATATAATATTGGAATCGGAACATATACTGATACCGTATCGGATGCAAATGGATGTTTAGATACAGTTTCAGTTATCGTAACTCAACCAAACCTATTAGCGACACATATTGATAGTTTAAATGTAAACTGTAACGGAAATGGAGATGGAATAGCTTGGAGTATACCGACAGGAGGAACAACTCCTTATACTTATTTATGGAATGATCTTACAGCAGCAATATCAGATACAGTTAATAATTTATCACCAGGATTTTTCAAAGTAATAGTAGTTGATAATAATGGGTGTTCTGATACAGATAGTGTAAACATTACAGAGCCATTAATATTAACATCTTCAATAACAGATACTGCACATGTTAGTTGTTTATGTACAGGAACAGCAACCGTTACGCCATTAGGAGGAACAACACCATATACATATGTCTGGAGTGATCCTTTAGCACAAACAGATAGTTTAGCAACGGGGTTATGTGCTGGAAACTATAATGTAGCAGTAACTGATGGAAACGGATGTACGGATACATCTTACGTTATTATTAGAGACACATCAAACTTTATAACTTCAATTGTAGATACGAACATGGTTACTTGTAATGCAGTATGTGATGGATCTGCAAAAGCAAATGCTCAAAATGGAGTTCAACCTTATACGTTTACTTGGAGTGATCCTTTAGCACAAACAGATAGTTTAGCAACGGGGTTATGTGCCGGACCAGTAACTGTTACAATAGCAGATGCAATTGGATGTACACATAACTTAACGGTTACGATTACAGAGCCAGATGCAATAACAATTTCCTTTATAGATACTTCAGTTTCATGTAATACAATTTGTGATGGATCTGCTGTTGCAACAATTACCGGAGGAACAACTCCATATTCAGTAATATGGGATGATACAAGAGCAACAGATAGTACTTATGTAGATTCATTGTGTGCAGGAACTTATACCATTAGTGTAACAGATTCTAATGCTTGTTTTGATGCATCTGCAGTTATAATTACTGAGCCAGCTGAATTGGTTGCCTTTATAGGAACGTCTAACGATGTCTCTTGTTTCGGATCAAATGATGGAGCAGCTTCTGCGTTAGGAACAGGAGGAACAACACCATATAACTATTTATGGAGTACAACTGATATTACACAGTCAATTTCTAATCTTGGACCTGGGTATATTTCAGTACAAATTACAGATACGAATGGATGTCAAAGTGATACAAATATTACAATCTTAGAACCTGTAATTTTAGCAACATCAATAACAGATACAACCCACGTATTATGTGGTGGATTCTTAACAGGAGAAGCGATAGTTACTCCAACTGGAGGAACAACACCTTATTCATATGATTGGTATGATGCACCAGGATCACAAACAGATTCTACAGCAACAAGTTTACCAGCTGGAACTTATAATGTAGAAGTTGTTGACGCGAATGGTTGTAGAGATACATCAATTGTTACAATAACAGAACCAACAGTATTTACTGCAAGTATTACAAATCAAATAGCAACAAGCTGTTTAGTGTGTGATGGAGAGTTAGCTGTTACTCCATTAGGAGGAGTTTTACCATACGCTTATAGCTGGTACGATGCACCAGGAACACCAACGGATTCTTCAGTAACTGGATTATGTGCTTCACTTTACAACGTACTTGTAACTGACGGGAATGGATGTACACAGGATATAACAACATTCGTTGTTGGTCCTGGAGGATTAACAGCAGGAATTATTGATTCTTCTATGACATCTTGTTTAGGTGTTTGTGATGGGGAAGCTGTAGCAACTGGAGTTGCAGGGACAGCACCATATACTTATACTTGGGATGATCCGGCAGTTACAACAAACGACTCTGTAAATAGTCTTTGTGCTGATACATTTAATGTTGTTGTAGAAGATGCTGCAGGGTGTTTAGCATATGCTTCAGTTATTATTACAGAACCAACTTTATTAGTCGCTTCAATAACAGACACAAACGCAACTGGATGTGCATCACCTTGTAATGGAGATGCAACTGTAAGCGTTGGAGGAGGAACAGCACCTTACTCATATTCTTGGGATGATTGGGCTACTCAAAACACACCAAAAGCAGTTGGACTTTGTGTTGCGCAATATACAGCAACAGTTACCGATGCAAACGGATGTCAGGATACAGCAGTTGCTTTTGTAACAGGACCTGGAGGATTAGTAGTTTCAGTAGATTCTACTGTAAATATTACTTGTAATGGAGCTTGTGATGGTAAAACGGCAATAACTGCTCAAGGTGGGGCAGGAGGATTTACTTACTTATGGACTGATCCAGCTGGAACAACTGACAGTGTCGTAACGGGACTTTGTGCAGGAACATTTAACGGACAAGTAACTGATGCGAATGGATGTTTAGCATTTGCTAACATTACGATCACTGAACCAGCTGAATTATTAGTAAATATTACAGACAGTTTAGATGCGGTTTGTAATGGTGGAAATACAGGTTGGGCACTAGTCTCTTACTCAGGAGGAACAGCACCATATACTGTACAATGGAACGATGGAAATAGTCAAACAACTGATACAGCAAAAACACTTACAGCAGGAACATATACAGTAACAGTAACCGATGCAAAAGGATGTGTATCTCAAGATGTAATTACGATATCTCAACCATCTGTTATTTCAGTGAACGTTACTAATTTGGAACATGTAGCTTGTACAGGATTCTGTATTGGAAAAGCAACATTATCTGTGTCAGGTGGAACAGTAGGATCAGGTTATACATACTTATGGGCACCAAGTGGATTAACTTCTCCAGCGGCAACAGGTTTATGTTCAGGAATGCAAACTTATACTGTTACTGACGGTAATAATTGTGCTATTGTTGATTCGGTAGAAATCTTAGATTTAAACAACTTCACTTCATTACTTACTGGAACAGATATGAGTTGTAATTCAATATGTGATGGAACAGTATTATCAACACCATCTGGAGGAACTTCACCATATACACATTCATGGACTAACGGGGATGCAACACCAGCTCAAAACAGTTTATGTGCAGGAACTTATATCGATACAATATACGATGTAAATGGATGTTTTTTTGTAGATAGTATCGAAGTATTAGAACCAACAGTATTTGATGTTGCAATTATTGATAGCTCAAACTTAAAATGTTTCAATGTATGTGATGGATTTGCAGTTGCTCAGGGAACAGGGGGAACGTCTCCATATTCATATGGTTGGTATAATGCACCAGTAGTCCAAGTTAACGATACTGCAAGTAACTTATGTGCAGCCACTTATTATGTTTTAGCTTCCGATGCAAGAGGGTGTACAGCTGAAGACACAATTTCTTTAATACAACCAGCAGCAATTACAACATCTATTGATGCACAATCAAATGTGAGTTGTAACGGTGTATGTGACGGTTCAACAACGGTAAGCGCAACTGGAGGTTCAGGAACACTAGACTTTAGTTGGGCGGATGGTAGCGCATTAACAACTAGAACAGCTTTATGTGCAAACAACTATGTTATTACAGTTACAGATGATAGTTTGTGTACTGCAGACATCAATTTAGCTATTACAGAACCTCTAGTATTAAACGCAATCATTACAGATACTTCTCACATAGTTTGTGCAAACATTTGTGATGGAGATGCAACAGTTGGTCAAACGGGTGGAACAGGACCGTTTACATATGATTGGTATGATGCAGGAAATACTACTTCACCGGCAATCACAGGAAAATGTATTGGAACCTATCATGCAGAAGTAACGGATGCAAATGGTTGTATCGATACTGCCGAAGTTAAAATTAACAACATAAACGTATTAACTGTATCTATAAACACAACCAATATTAGCTGTTTTGGATTATGTGATGGTAAATTAGTTGCAGCTCCAACAGGAGGAGTTACTCCATATGTTTACACTTGGAATACAGGAGCAAGCATCGATTCTATCACAGGACTTTGTCAGGCAAACTATTTCGTAACAATAACAGATAATAACTTGTGTAGTGCAGTAGCTGCAGCAAACATAATTGAACCAGCAAAACTATCCTCTTCAATAATCGATAGTGCTCACTTAGATTGTAATGGAGTTTGTGATGGGTATGCTCAAGTATCTCCATCAGGAGGAACAAGTCCATATACATATGCATGGAATGATCCTTCAGCTCAAACAACAATAACTGCAACAGGATTATGTGCTCAAACATATAAAGTAGTAGTAACGGATGGAAATGGTTGTTTAGATTCTTCTAATGCATTCTTAACAGAGCCAGCATTAATCTCTTCAAACATTGTAGAAACGCAAGCAAACTGTACAAATACAGCCGATGGATCAGTTGATATCACATCAACAGGTGGAACAGGATTACATACTTATAGTTGGATAGATGCAGGTGTGTTTAGTTCAACAGATGAAGATCCAACTGGATTAGGAATTGGAAACTATTTTGTAACAGTTACTGATGCAAATGGATGTACACATCTTGATACAGCATTAATTACAGAAGTGAATATTGTTGTTGCCAATGCAGGAAATGATACTACGATATGTAATCAAGACTCTGTATTGTTGGTAGGGCAAGGAGGAACAGCATACTCATGGAGTGTAGGAATAAATACAGATTCTATCGTTGTGTCACCAGGAACGACAACAGATTATATTTTAACAGTGTTAAACAACGGTTGTTCTGAGAAAGACACAGTAACGGTTAACGTTAATGCGCTTCCAAACCTTACCGCTACAACATCGGATAATCTAATTTTAGAAGGTAATTCAGTAATCTTAACAGCATCAGGTGCTGGAGCAGGAGGGATATACGATTGGACACCACCAACAACTTTAAATGATCCAACAATTTACAACCCAACATCTACACCTTTAGAAACAACATTGTATACAGTTACTGGAACAGATGCAAATGGATGTATGGATACAGCACAAGTATCAATCACAGTTGCAACATCAATTGTATTCCCTGATGGTATAACACCAAATGGAGATGGATTGAACGATACTTGGGTAATAGAATTGATAGACGAATTCCCTAACAATGTAGTACAGATATACAACAGATGGGGTCAATTAGTATTTGAAAACAGAGGATATTTAACACAGTGGAATGGTTTACATAAAGGAAAAGAACTACCAGTTGGTACGTACTATTTCTTGATTGATTTAGGAGATAATATGCCTAAATACACTGGACCTATAACCCTAATGAGATAATTAAGTAGAAGAACAGCTTTGCAAACGAGAATAAGAAACATAAAACAACATTTACTCATCCTATTAATTTTAGGATCAGTTGGGGCATATGCTCAGCAAACACCTGTGTTTACACAGTATTTGCTAAATAAGTATGTATTTAATCCAGCCGTTACAGGAACCGAAGATCACTTTACTGCAACTGCTAATTATAGATATCAGTGGCAAGGAATTACAGATGCACCTCGAACGTATATACTGTCAGTTCATGGTCCACATAAGTTCAAAAATTACGGAATAGGTGGAGCACTATATACAGATGTAACAGGTCCAACAAGTAAAACTGGAGCATACTTATCTTATGCATATCATTTAAGAGTAAACATGGATCAAAAGATCTCTCTAGGAATAAGTGGAGGAATCATGCAATACCGAGTTGATGGAACTAAAATCACATTAGCAGATCCAGGAGATTTAGTTCTAACAAATTCATTACTTACTAAATTTGTCCCAGATTTTGGATTTGGAGCATATTGGTATAGCGATAAGTTTTATGTTGGAGTTTCTGTCCCACAATTTATTCAAGCAAGAATCGATTTTTCAGACAATGGAGCACAATCTCTGAGTAAATTAAAATCTCATATTTACATGAATGCAGGATACACTTTCAGAATCAATCAAGATTTTGATGTTGAACCTTCCTTTATGTTGAGGTACGCATATCCAGTTATCCCACAATTAGATTTAGGAGTAAGAGGAATCTACGAAGAACAATTCTATTTAGGACTACTTTACAGAACACAAGATGCACTTTCAATTTTAGCAGGATATCAAACAACTGATGAAAAATTCACATTTGGATATTCATACGATATCACAACAAGTAACTTAGATGTCTTCAGTAATGGTTCTCATGAATTCATGATTAAAGCCAAGTTTGGAAACATCAAGTCTAAATCTAAAAAACGTAAGAAAAAGCTTTCTAAATTGGAACGTTTAGAGCAAAAATTAAGAGAGCTTGAAGAAGCAGAGGAAGAATTAGACGGCGGAGAATTACAACCTGAAAAAGAAGAAACGGAAGAAGGTGGTATGGAAAACTATGATGACACCAAAGATGACCTTACTGAAGAAAACAAAACAGACGAAAAACCACTTCAACAACAATTAATCGAAGTTGAGCAACAAGACCGTGAGCTTCGTTCTAAGGTGAGATCTCTTAGGGACGAAGCAGAATCACAAGGTTACTCTAGTCCTAACGACCCGGGCTTCCCTAAGCGCCAGGAGTACTTAGATGCATTAGATCAAATCAAAGGTGTTTATAAAAAGAAAAAGGAACTGGATTCTTTGTTAGATTAATCGTACTCGTACTTCTTGATTTGAGTGAAACGGAAATCTAGAAGGTAAACTATCCGATTTATAATCGGTTTTATCACCACCAACTTCAACCCCCCATCCAAAAAAAAATACCATAATCAAAATTACTGTTCACCTTTAAAAGGGAACCAATTACCATCTCAAATCTGCTCTTTACTCAAAAAAATAATTCTATAGATCATAAGCTTTATGAAGGCGGTAGTTTTGTATCAACTTAAACAACACAACTAACAATTCAACTTATGAAAAACAGATTTTTAGCAACAGGATTATGCGCAATAGGACTTTTATTCGGGTCATGTGAAGACAATATTACAGAAGGAAGTACAACCACTACAACTTCAACTCAAGAAAATGAAATAGCAGATGGTAACATCAAACACAATCTTGATATTCAAGTAATGAGTACATCCGTTACAGGAAAAACAAACGGTTTACTTGATGCAACTGTAACAATTAGCCAAAACGGAAACGATATAATAGTACAAGTTGGAGCTAGCGGAATTGCAAGTTTTACAAATTTAGCAGAAGGTTATATTTCATATTATGTTGAAGCTACAGGACATGCGTCTTACAACGGTTCTACTTATTTAGAATATGATTACGATGTTGATTTGGATGATACTGATGCTCAATTAGTTCAAAGAAGACAATTAGATGTTATGTTACCAAGGCTTACCGGAGCTGTAAAAGGATCATTTTACCACGAAATAAACAATGTAGATGGTTATTCTACGGGACCAACAACAACAGAAGCCTTTAATTATACAATCACTTGTAGAGATATTGGATACGAACCAAATGTATTTACAGGAACATGTGATGGAAATGGAAAATTGGATGTAACAGGTTTACCAGAAGGAATTCAGTTAGATATTTCGGTTTATACAGTTAAAAATGTAACAGGATACACAGTAGCTTATGATCAAAAGTTTTCTTATCAAGATAATTTCTACATTTTGGCAAGTCAAATAATGTACTTAGGATTAGAACGTGTAGATTAAATTACTCAAACAGGGCGAGTAAACTAGCTTTATTCGCCCTACTTACAGGTAGAGCATTACCATTCTTCAACTCAATTTCAGAAGATACTTTATTGAAAGAATCAATATGGCTTTTGTTCACCAAAAAGCTTCTGTGAATTCTTAAAAAACCATTTTTAGGAAGTGTATCTTCTATATGTTTTAAAGTCTTAGAAGTAACAATCTTTTTAGCATCCGTAGTAACAACAGTCGTATAGTTGTTATCTGATTCACAATAAACGATGTCGGAAATATTAATCTTATGAATACTATTAGCAGTATTTAATTTGATGAAACCATCAGGAGCAAGAAAAGAACTTTCTGTTCTCTTCGAAAACTTATTTAAAGCAATTTCCAACTCTTCAGGATCAACAGGTTTCAGTAAATAATCCAACGCTTTATGCTTAATCGCTTTTAAAGCATGTTCTTCCTTTCCGGTTGTAACAATTAACCCAAAATCAGCATCAGAATGCTGGTCTATGATATCAAAACCGCTTTCATCCCCTAACTCTATATCCAAGAAAATTAAATTGGGTTGAAAGGACTCTAAAATAGACAATGCAGTTTCAACTGTACTAGCATCCTTAATTTCAATAGGGTGTTTATATACAAGCTTAATTAAATTAATTAATGCATTTTTTGCCTGCACTTCATCTTCAATAACTAAGATTTTCATATATCACATTTAAACAAGTTTTAAAGGTATAGAAAAAGAAATACAAGTGCCTCCGTTTTCAGAATTACTTATACTAACCTGATATGACTTGTCATTGTTTAGCTTTTGTAAACGTTGGTTTGTAATAGAAACAGCCAAGGACTTATGATCAGTGTTTTTCGTTTCAGAAAACCCTTTCCCATTGTCGTTAATTTCAAAAAATAATTGATTGTCTTTCTCCTGAATAAATACTTCAATGTATCCATTCTCCATACTCTTAATTCCATGCTCAACCGCATTCTCGATAAAGGGTTGAAGCAACATCGGTGAAACTTCAATATTATCAATATCAGTGGTAATATCCGTACCAACTTCAAACTCGAAACGGTTGTTCAATCTAATCTGCTGAACACCCAAATAGTTGTTTATTAACCTTAACTCTTGTTCTAATGAAATGTAATTTTCAACAGACCCTTCTAGAACATCGCGAATCAACTTTCCAAACTTAGCAACTAAAGAAGACGCCTTTAGTTTTTCACCCTCTAAGATGGAAGCTTGGACAGCCGAAAGCGTATTAAAAATAAAATGCGGATTCATCTGAGAACGCAAAAGCTTTTGTTTCGATATAAGGTTTTCCGTTTTCTGTTTCTGACTTTTTATAGAGCTATACAAAACCACAAAAACAATCAAAAGAACCAGCCCTCCAAAAATGGAAAAGAAAAGTACTTTTTCGTTTTGATCTTCAAGTGCTTGAATCTTTAATTTGCTCGAGAGTTCATTCTTGTCTTTTTCCAGTTCATTCGTTTTATTAAAAACTTCCAATTGAGCACTTTGTTTAGCCTTCTCAATATCAATTAACGAATCTGATAACAATCTAAATGTCTCTAAGTTTTCAAGGGCTGTAGCCGTATTATTAAGCTGCTTGTTGACAATATATAATGAATTCGAAATAGAACGCTGTAAGGAAATCTCCTCAGCGTTTATTGCAAATGTATAAGCAGTATTTAAAGTATCTAAGGCGCTGTCCCAATTTTTTAATTTAATATCATATCGAGCAATCATTGAATACATAACTCCTAGATGTCTCCATCTCATACTATCTGCAAATGCTATTTTAAATTCCTTAACATATTTAACCATCGTTGTTTTTGCACCTTCAAAATCTTTTCTTCCATTTTGAATACTAGCCTTATGTATTGCCTTTACATAAGGATTGTGATGTGCTTTTGCTAAATCTTCAAGAACGGTAATAGAGTCTGTAACCTCTTGAGCTCTATCTAAATTTCCATCATTCACATACAATCTAAATGTGGAGTAAAACAATAAGTTAAGTAGATGATATGCACTGTGTTTTCTAATAATAGTCTCCGCTTTGTAATAATAGTATTCACTAGCTTTAGGATTTCCTTTACTGGAAAGAATACCTCCTAAATTTATATACGCTCTAGCTGTTTGAAGTGGCATATCTAAACTATCGAAAAGTAAGATTGCTTTAGGGAATTCTTTAAGTGCTAAATGAGGTTGTGAAATCGATTGATAGGTTACTCCTTTTCTATAATGAATCCATGCCTGGGCAATTAAAGATGTTTGGGTTTTAACTAAACTATCAGCAATACTTAAAGACTGGAAGGATCGCTCATAATCACCAGCACTATTATATGTAAATGTTCTGTAGGAATAGTTAATTGCTAAGTCAGCTAAAAAATTACCAGAGCGTAAAACAGAGTCTGATTGAGATATACTCTTTAGAATACCACTATACCTAAGTGATTGAGATTCGTTTTTAGCAAGCGGTGCATTTCTTTTATAAATACAAAATAAATAAAGCCCCTTCCCCAGTGCCCAAGTATTATGCTCAGCCTTCGCTTTTTCAATTAAGGTATTAACGTCCTTAAGGAATACTAATCTATCACCTTTCCACCAAGCCTCTTCGAGTCGTTTTACTTCACCTTCGTACTTATTAGCCAAAGCAACTTGAAATAAAAAGAGACATAAACAGAGTGAAAGTATTCGCTTCAGCATATTGATTGTTGAGCTCCAAAAATAAGATATTTCTTCTGAATTTTAAGCACTCCTAAATTACCATCCCATTTTGCTCACAAAACTTACCATTCCTGCATAAATTAGGAACCCAGTACATAAATGTAGGGGTGCCTCTTGTAGGTACCCAACACGTAGTTGTGTAAGTGTAAAATACGGTGTTTAGTATGCACAAAGAGCCCCCCACAATTAAATACATATTTTAAATCATTAGTAATTCTAAGTCATTTTCAAATTAGACGGATCCAAGCAGAACGGGACATTAACGGTTCAAATTATAGATCTATCTATTCTTGATGGTAACGTGCGAAGGTGTGAACCTAAACCCCAAGTTAAGCAGACTAATAATCCAACACTTGAAATTACAATCTATTCAAAAAAAAGAATTAGCTTTGCAACACCAATTCAAAATGCCCGGGTGGCGGAATTGGTAGACGCGCTGGATTCAAAATCCAGTTCTTTCGAGAGTGCGGGTTCGATTCCCGCCCCGGGTACCACGATAAAACCTTGCAGGTCAACGACTTGCAAGGTTTTTCAATTTCAGAAATGTGCGTTATGGCAGTAAAGGTGGCAGTAGATCCCGCTTTTGTTCCCAAAAAAAAAATGCAAAATACCTTCGATTTTAAGAAAGCTAGAGTGGTTGTACCAACTACAAAAGCAAGTCCTTATGTCCTGTTTTATGTTTGGGATGTTCAGCGAAATGATTTGATCCGGAAGCGAAAAATTATTCCAGTTGCTTACAAAGCGCTCGCTTCTAAATTAGCTCACGCTAAAGAACTTGTTAAAAATATCAACATGCTTCTTAAAAGTGGATATCACATCGATCGAACTCAAGTTAAAATTCCTGTTCCAGAAGAGCGGAAGGAGCGTTTCTTAACGATTAAAGAATCCATCCCGAGATATATTAATTACTGTTCGAACATCGCAAGGAATGGCGACAAGGAATTATATGGTAAAACCAACGACCTGAAAAAATTCAGAAACTGGCTAGCTAAAAACAGATACCACTTCGAATTCATAAGTGAAATAACAACCGGATCTGTACAGTCATATTTCGATTATCTAGTAGAGGTAAAAGGCATTGGCCCACAAACATATAACAACACCTTAGGACGCCTAAAAAACTACTACAGCGTAGCCAAGAAGCGGAAGTGGGTAGAAGGTGAAAACCCTTTCGATTATGTGGATCGTCAAAGAACCAGTTATGGAGAAAAAAACACAGCTTACACACAAGAGCAACTCAATGAAATTATTCCCTATGTGAAAGAAACCGATCATTATCTCTTCAATTTTATTGGCTTCATTTACTACGGATTAATGCGTCCTTCAGAAATTAGAAGGATGAGAGTAAGAAACATAGATTTTGAAAAACGACTAATCAGAATCGAAGCATCTCAGAGTAAAGTAAAAAAATTGGACATTCTCCCAATTGCAGATCCGTTATGGGAATTGATACAAGGAATGAATCTCCAAAACAGTCCATCAGACTATTTTATCTTCACAAGTAGTGAAAAGCCAGGAACAAAAGAAATGGGGCACAATTGGAGTACCGATTATTACAAGAAAATCAAAACCCATTTTGGATTAGATTCTAACTATTCAATATATGGATTCAAACATACTTCTGTTTGTAGGTGGTACGAAGTAGAAAAGGATATAGTAAGGATTCAAAGAATGTGCAGACATTCTACTATTGAAATGACTGCACGTTATCTTAAATCATTAGGATTACTTACCGATCAATACAAGATTGATACGATGCCGAATTTATTTTAAGTGAGATTTAAGTGTTTACTACAACTACATTACTACATCAATAACTATTGGATTGAAAATGGTTCAATGGTGTAGTTTTGTAGTACTGTTTACTTGGTGAACGTCCCCGCTTTTTTATTTTTTAACCAACATTCAGATTCAATACAAAAGAATCTGATTCACGGCACACGCTGTCCCCGTTATTTTTTATGTAGTATCGAAACCTTGGTGAACGTCCCTATTACGAACAAAAAGTTGGACTAGAGGTAGGTTTAACTTCTTATGTATCCAGACATACTTGGGCATCAATTGCAAAGTTTTCAGGAGTTTCTCTTGCGGTGATAGGGGAGTCTCTAGGTCATTCTGATTTGAAAACTACTCAAACCTATCTTGCGAATTTCGATCAAGATGTATTGGATGATGCAAATGATTTAATTGTTGGGTAATTGAAATAGTTGAGATAATTGGATTTACTACAACTACATTACTACGCCTGAACTTATTAAGTAAATACTGTTTTGAGCTGTAGTTTTGTAGTACTGTTTACTTGGTGAACGTCCCCGCTTTTATTATTTGACCCATTTATTGCACATGATCCTGAAAAATTCTAATAAATAAATTCTTTAATGCATCAATTTTAACAGGCTTAGCCATGTAGTCATCTAGGCCTTTTTCAATAAATAGCTCTCTATCTCCTTCCATTGCATTAGCCGTTAAAGCAATAACAGGAGGTGATTCTCCAAGTAATTCCTTAATTCTATTTGTAGTTTCAACACCATCCATCTCAGGCATTTGGATATCCATTAATATAATGTCATATTGATTGGTTTTACATTTTTCTATAGCTTTTCTCCCTGAATTTACCTTATCTACTGTGCATCCTAAATGCTTTAACATAAGTTCTGCTGTTAGTAAATTTACTAAGATATCATCCACGATTAAAACTCTTTTATCGAATTTTGCAATATCCTTTTTCAGCTTAACCTCAGATAGACTTGTTTTTTTATCAGCTTTAGCTTTAAAAGTAAACCAAAAATTACTTCCTTCTCCAGGTGTTGATTCTAAGCCAATTTCGCCTCCCATTAAGTCAATTAGGTTTTTACAAATGGCCAAGCCCAATCCTGTTCCTTTTACTTTTTTAGAAGAACTTTGATCTAATTGTTGGAAATTTTGAAACAGTTTGGTTTTATTTTCTTCTGATACACCTTCCCCTGTATCTATTATTTCAATTTTATATAACTCAAGGTTTACTTTTGAAACAATCATCTTAACGCTTCCTTGCTCTGTAAACTTAATAGCATTACCATATAAGTTAGAGAGAACTTGAATTAATTTTCCTTTTGCTCCAATTAAAGCAGGGGGAACATCCTCTTTAACAGAAGAATGAAATGTTAATCCTTTGTTAGTAGCCAGAGAACTGAATAGATTACTTACCTGAGTAAGAATCTGTTCTATTTCAAAATTTTCATTCACCAGTTCTACTTTTCCTGCTTCTAATTTAGAAAGGTCAAGAATGTCATTTAGCAAATTTAATAGTTCATTTGATGAAGAATTTATAACTCGAACAATCTTTTTCTGATCAGTATCTAAGTTAGTTGTTGTCTTTAAAACATCAACCATTCCAATGATGCCATTCATTGGTGTTCTAATTTCATGAGACATATTGGATAAAAATTCTGATCTAAACTGTAAGGATTTCTCGACAAGTTTTTTTTCTAATTCTAGTTTTTTTACTTTTTCTATAGCATTGTTTTTTGTCTTCAATAATTCAAAATTACCTGCCAACGACTTACTCATCTCTCTTACTGAACTCCCTAACTCGACAAATTCATCATACCCTTTGATGTCTATGCTCACATCAAAATTCCCTAGAGATAATTGTTTAGTTATTTCTTCTAATTGATAAATTGGCTTAGTGATTTTAATCAAGCTTTTACCAATAATTATAATAATAAGTATAGCTATGAAAACACCTGAAAACAATGAGCCATAAGTAATCATAGATAAATCTTCAGATAATTTATTTTGATATTGGGCCTCTTTTTTTCGTAGATCGTGTTTCAAATGAGAAACGAAAAAGTTAAGAGCACTAAGCTCATTCATTATGTTTTTTGAGTAAAATTCTGACAGAGATTTTCTATTAGAATTTAAGTCTTTAATGTTTATTAAATATGTATTAACCTTAGAAACAAGGTGATCTCCTATTTGAATAATTTTATTTATTGCTTCATACTCTTGGTTGAGCTCAGAGTCCATCTCTAATAATGAACGTAATTGAATATTTAAACTAGGCACATCAACGTCAATATATCCTCTAGCCTTATTATAACCACTATAACTAGCCGTTGAATTTAGCTTTTTACCTTTTGGTAGAGTAATTTCAAATTCTCGTTGAATAAAGGCATAGTTATTTATTATTATGCTTATGGGAGCTATCTGTTTATTAAACCTTTGATAATCATCTTTTACTCTTTTAACTAAAAAAAAAGAACATAAAGTAATACCCAGCAGTATTAATGTTAGAATAGAAGAACTTAATAAGAGGTTTTTTTTTATGGTCATAAAATATATTGCTTTGTACCTTTGTTCTTTTTAAGAATAAATTCTATAATTCCATTTTAATATTACTTAGTAACACTCTCTAACTCACTCTTCCCATTATATCTATACAATGAAAAATAGATCCCTTTTGACGCTCCATCCTTCCCTATTGAAATATTACCGCAAACACCATTATACAAATTGACACTAAATAATGATTCTCGGAGATAGTTGGTTAATTCTTTTTTCTCGATTTCTTGTTCATTTATATTTCCGAGTATATCCATTACTAAGCCGCCAGCATCATAAGCTTGAAATATAGACCAGTATGTTTCAGGTACATTTTGATATTTAGCTTTATATTTAACTAGTAATTCTTCAGCTTTAAATTTATTTCCATCCCTGTGAGTGAAAAAAGGAATTTCAATAAATAAGCTATCTTTAGCTGTTCTCTCAATGACATCTTTATCAATAAAAAGATTAATTCCAAAAAAATGAGGTTTTACATTACTCTTCATACATTGGTCTAAGAATATTGAAGCCTGATGATATGTGAAATACACAAAACAATCTGTTCCATCCTCTTTTCCTTTCTTGATCTCTTTTGTAAAACTTTTTTGATTAGGATCTACTTCCTTTATTTCACAAGTAATATTTCTCAATTTAAGGTCATTATAAGTTTCCATTGCGACTCTCTTCATAAAGTCATTTGGATAATAAAATATTTTAACGTTATTCAGTTCTAATTCAGCAATTCTAAGTGCAACCATTTCTCCTGCATCTTCAGTCTTTTTTCCTATTTTAAAAGTGTTTTTATTTAGAGAAGAGAGTAGTGCATCATTATTTAAAAGATTAACTAAAATGATATCATCTTTTATGAGTAGGTCTTGAAGAGCCACTGTTCCATCGGTATTACTCATAAATACCATATCTATATCATGTTTTTCTTTTAACTTTTTGTAACATGGGATAGCATTTTCTTTTTTCCATTTGTCATCTTCAATATATAACTCCGCTTCTGGTTGGTCTTTGTCTCTATCTTGATTATACTCTGTTACTAATAGCTGAAGAGCATTAGATGAACCTATCCCAAAGTCAGTTGCTGTCTCCGTTAATGGACCTATGTAGCCTATTTTTATCTTCTCAATTTTATTTGATTGACAAGAATAAAAGAATACGGAGGAAAGAATAAATATATATGCCCAATATTTCATAGTAAATTTTAGGTTCTTTACGGATTTTAATATTTTTAGTTCTTAATATCAACGGTTTTCGTTTTCAAATATAATCATTTTAACCATAAAGTTGAATGATTTTGACAGATGCGATAGAGCCAAAACATAGTAATTCCACCTGTTTCCCCCTCAAAATCCCACCCCCTTTTCCGATCTTCTCTATATAAAAGATGGTGGTAGGCCCACCATCATCATAATGGGGACGTTCACCAAGTAAAGAATATGACAATATGATTAAAGATTAGATCCTAGATATAATTCACTAACAGCAATTCCTATTCTTTCTAAATTCCTCCAAAGCTTTTTTCTTGATTTTCTTTTTTGCTTAATTTCTAGATTCCCTTCATAATCCAATTTTAGAGATTCGAATTCTGGTAATTGATGTTGCTTGATGATGGGAATTCCTTCGGGAGTTATGACATGGATTCTGGCGATATTCTGATCTATTTCCATTGCAATTATTTATAGGGACGCTCACCAAGTAAATAATCGACCACCAAGTAAATAATACGATACTCAAATTATGTACTATCGAAACCTTGGTGAGCGTCCCCCCTATTATCTCACATTATCCTCAGTTCTTGAGTTATTAACCAATAAGCCTTTTAATAAGCTAGGTTTGTCATGTCGTATACTTGAAACTGTCCCCTTTCCGTTAAGTTACAACTCCATAGTTATTGAAGCTGTCTGAAAACGTTTCTTGATTTAAATCCTTTTAAACTCTCATTTCATCCTTTAATTAGTGAAAAGTAACCGGTGGTTCATTCGTGAACAGGTTTGGTTTTATTATTAGTTTAATGCCTTATTTTTGCTTGAAAATAAGTATAACTATGAAAAAGATATTCCTTTTTGCTTTAATCTCTTGTTACTCTATTTTGAGTGCGAATGTAATTTATGTTTCTCCGGGAGGTACAGGAGATGGGAGTTCTTGGCAGAACTCAACAGACCTTACTACTTTGCCATGGCTCACGCCTACCGATAGTGTTTGGGTTAAACAAGGTACTTATATACCTCATGCAACTGATCAGAGTAAAAAATTCTATTTTTTACAATCAAATTTCTATGGTGGTTTCTCAGGAGTTGAAACAATGCTCGATCAAAGAGATTATATAAATAATAAAACATATTTATCCGGAGACATTAACGCTCCTGGATTTCACGAGGATAATTCTGATTTGGTGCTATTTATGAGTGCTAATACTGTTCTCGATGGTTTTTATTTTGTAGGTGGTGGAGATGATCAATTTATTGAAATAACAGATGGAAATATAGGAACTATAAAAATTAATAATTGTGATTTTGATGGATCTAGTAATCCTGGGGAATATGGTGTAAAAAACACTGGTATTGCTGGAGAATTAGAGCTTGAGAATTGTGTGTTTCATGATTTTAACTTTTCAACTCTTAATTTTGGAACTGCTTTGCATTCGAATACAATTACAAGAATTACAGCTTGTGAATTCGATAATATTACAAACGCTTCAGGAGTCATTCGTATTCATAAAAATCCGTTTTCGGCTTATAATACTTTTATTATTAAAACTAAGATTACTAATTGTGCTATAGCTGCAGGGTATGGTTTAATTGCTCACTTGAATGATACTAGGCACACTATGATGCTTAGCGGTTGTGAAGTAACAGGGAATTCAGGAGCATCATCAATTTTTGGAGCGGCAAAAGATCAAAATTGGAGTAGTGGAAGTTTATTGATTTATAGTTCTTTAATTTCTGGAAATTCGTTTTTAAGAGGTTTAGTCGAAAAACATGGTGGATTCGGAAGTTTAAAGATTTCTAAATCTCAAATTATTAATAACATCTATGCTGCGGATGTGGACAAGTATGATGCGAATATTGGAAGTTTTATTTATGTTAATCAAATACGTTCTCCTGAAAGCATAACGATCGAATCATCAACTTTTGAAAATAACGAGAGATTCAATGGAAGTGTGTTTGCTTCTTTTATTCAATCAAACATAAGTGATAGTTTAATAATTGAAAATTCTACTTTCGAAAGTAATACTGGATCAACTAGTTTTATAGAAGGAGACAAAGGAGGGCGTATTGAAAAAAGTAAATTTATTAATAATACAGCGAGGGATCAATTTCTAAAAATGTATTCAATTCATTGTAATAGAAGTCTTTTTGTGAAAAACACTATTGATAATGGAGGTTTTGGTGCTTTTTATTCTGAATTGAATTACAACTTTGATAAGTCAAGTTTTTATAATTGCACATTTGCAGACAACATTTGTACTAAACCAGCATTTTATTTCTATGAAGGAAGATCAAACGCAACTGAATTCAGAAATTGCATTATAACTAATAATAGTGGTGGGAATATTGATGTAAGGGAACACTTCACTCCAACTTGGAGTATTGCTTATTCAATAACAGATAATTCAGTAATGTTTAAAGATACAAGTGCAAATAATTATCAATTAAGTTTAACTTCTCCTGGGATAGACGCAGGTAATTCATACTGGGCAGGAAGTAATGACATTGAAGGTCATTCATGGAAAGATATCAGTACTGTTGTAAATACAGGTGCAGGTACTCCTGATTACACAGATATAGGAGCGTTTGAATCGTTAGAGTGTTCAAATTCTGTAAGTACAGCGATTGATGTAGTTTGTGAAGGGGATACGTTAGTTTTTGGAACTCAAAAACTTTTCGCAGCAGGAGATTATACTGAGGTTTTCGAATCGTATCAAGGATGTGACAGCTCTGTTACAATAACATTATCATTGAATGATACATTTAACCTTACTTCTTCAGAGACAGTTTGTTTTGGTGAGTCATATGTGTTTGGATTTCAGACATTAAATTCTTCTGGAGAATACAAAGAGACTTTTCAAACAATTTCAGGATGTGATAGCACTGTTACATTAGACTTTATAGTAAAAGAAGAGAAAAAATCAATTTTAGATGAAACTATTTGTAGTGGTGAATCTTATGTTTTAGGAACTCAAACGATTAGTACTTCTGGTCAATTTATTGAAATTTTTCAAGTAGGTGATTGTGATAGTGCTGTTACTTTAAATTTGACTGTTGCGTCTAATTATAATGATCAAGTATCAGTAGATATTTGTACAGGTAGTAACTACGCCTTTGGTAGCCAAACAGTATCTTCTGCAGGATTCTATCAAGAAACTTTCTCAAGTATTTCAGGGTGTGATAGTATTGTTACATTAACGGTCTCAATGATTAGTCCTAAAACGGGATCAGAAACTGCATCAATCTGTAATGGAGAGACTTATACTTTCGGAACTCAAACATTAACTTCAGCAGGACAATTTCATGAGACTTTTGAAGCAACTAACGGTTGCGATAGTATTGTTACACTAGATTTGAGTGTAACTACTATTGATAAAACAATAAGTATTAGTAATGACGAAGTAGAACTTACTTCTAACGAAGTAGGAGCTTCTTATCAATGGATAAACTGTTTTATTGATATGGATGTTCAAGGGGAAACTAGTCAAATGTTTACAGCAAACTTAAATGGTAGTTATGCAGTAGAGGTAACAAAAGAAAGTTGTATTGATACTTCAGCATGTGAGACTATATTATCGGTAGGAATAGAATCACTTGCTTCAAATGGAGTTAGAATCTATCCAAACCCAAGTTTTGGACAAATTACTATAGAAGGTGAGTTTTCAAATGGAAAACTAATGAGCTTAAACGGAACTTTGATTTCTGCTTTCAAAAACAGTAATGGTTCAATTGAAATTTCAAACCTTGCAAAAGGAATTTATTTTATAAAACTATATAAGAATAATAAATACTTAGGTACTCAAAAACTTGTTGTTAGTAAATAGATAGGTTACTAGTTTTTAAAGCCCTAGGTTCATTTTAACCTAGGGCTTTTTTATTTTCCATCCAATGTAAAAAGTTGTTATTCCAATTCCAATTCTTTCTAAATTTCTCCAGAGTTTCTTTCTTGATTTTCTTTTTGGCTTGATTTCTAGATTTCCTTCATGATCTAGTTTTAGATATTGGAATTCTGGTAATTGATGTTGTTTGATCATTGGAATTCCTTCTGGTGTTATTATGTGAATTTTGGCGGTATTCTGATCTAATTCCATTGCTAGGAATAAAGTGTCATGAATTAGTTTTTCTCTGATTAGAGTATCCGTTTTGTGGATGTAGATTTTGTGTGGTTTGATAACCTCTTTGATCACGATTTCCTTGTATGGTTTGTTCACGTTGATCGTATCAGTTTTGATGACTTCTACAAATTGATTTGATGTAGTTGCGCTTCTTAGGAAGGACCACCAGATTATTACCATCATAATAGCTCCCAAAGCAAAATATGTGATTCTTTTTTTCTGCATTATAATAAGCCGTCGTCGGCGAATGAGAAGTGAGATTCTTTGGTGATTATGATGTGATCTAGGACTTGAATGTCCATTGTTTTTCCTGATTCCTTTATTTTTCTGGTGATTGCGATATCTTGTTCGCTTGGTCTTAAACTCCCACTTGGGTGGTTGTGCGCGATGATGATTGAAGTAGCTAAACTTTCTAGCGCCATTGAGAAAAGCAAACGTAAATCAACTACTGTTGCACTTAATCCGCCTTTGCTTAGTAGTTGGTAGCCAAGTACTCGGTTGTCTCGATCTAGTAACAAGACCAAGAACTCTTCGCGGACTTCCATTTGGGAACTCCAGAGTTCTCGAAGTAGTCCAACAACTTCTTGTGCTGAACCAATTTTAGGACGTTCTGAAGCCTTTAGTTTCTTGCTGTAAACTATTCTAACCTTTGGCGGGCGGTTGGTTAATTTCCCGAGCGAGATGCCTTTGCTTTTTGCGAATCGATAGATTGCGAAAAGGATGGTTAGGATTGATATGGTAATCACTGTTTTTTTCATTTTAAACGATGTTCCAAGCTTCTTTAAAGTCGTTTGATGTAATGAACTGTTTTCCGTTTTCTACTTCGATAATGGCTTTTACAATAGCTTCGATTATTGAAGCTGTTGGTTGGATAATTTCATCTACATCTAAACCAGTTTGTTTAGCGAGTCTTTGGATGTATCCTGCTGTGTTGTTTTCGTGTGCAGGAGCAAATTCAGAGATCAATTTTGGAAGGGTGTTCTTTCCTTTTTTGATGTCGTTTAGCAAGTCTTTTATGAGCGCTCTTACGCCATATTTCATTTCGTAGAATTGCTCAAAATGACCATCTGAATTTCTATCCGATTCAACCTTTCCTTGCCACTTGATGTTGGTTTTTATTAAGTTGCCAGGATTGTTGTTTCGTTGTCCTCTTGGAGCATTTCTGTTTACCTTAAACTTTCCGTTATTATCTAGTAAGTGAGCGTGTATTGAATTCATAATTGTCTTTCGTTTTTTGAAAGCGATAACACCAATTAGAATTACTACAATTCCAATTACTGTATAGCCATATTTGTTAGGTGTAAACTTCATGAGTACAAGTTTTGTAAATGCCTTCTAGGTTATGATGTTGTGCCAGTTCTGGAACTCATCAGAATCTAGTTCAGCCCTCATTCTGTCCGTTAATGTTTCGTTGAACTTTTGGTTGTAAGCCGATGCAACATCAGTGAAATGATCCTTTGTTTGAAAAGCAAGTTTTTCAATTGCATCCTCATCCGTTCCATCCATATCAATCATCCAACTTGTTCCAGAAGGGTTAGAAGCTGAGCGATATTGTTGAGCCAATTGATTTACATTGGTCGTCTCGTTTTTATCAAACTGACTTTCATTGAAATTCTGAATAACCTTTTTGATTCTTCCCTTCAAAAAGAAGAGGACAATCAAAACAATTATTCCAATAAGGATATACTTATTGGAGAGTATTTTCTTAGCACCTGAAGTAGCAACGGATATTAATTTAGGATTCATGAGTTTTACTTTTTTATATTATTCTTAACCAAACTTTTGGAATGCCTTTCTTGCAATCCCAATGTAGTCCACCATTCCAAGTTGTTTTCCTTCCTCTGGGGCAACTTCTTTTATAAAATCTACCACTTCGGGATGCTCTACGATTACATCAACCGCTTGGAGTAATTCTTCATGCTCCATATGATCTTGTAAGTCTTGAAAAGCCTGTAGTTTTTCTTCCAATTGCTCTTGGTTCTCAGCTTCTATTTTCAGCGAAATGTTAAACGTTTTCATCCTTGTCTGTATTTGTAGGTTCAACTTCAGTTATTGTAGTTTCAGGTTCAATCGAAAAATTCACTTTATTACGTGTTTTTGGCTCCTTTTCACCCTTTTTGTCCTCTTTTTCGATGTTTCCGATCGTTTTTGAGTCATGTTTAATGAATTCTTTAATTATTCCACCAAGTACACTCGGAACTTGTTTTAAGTAGCCTTTCAAATCCGATTGGATTTCATTCTGCTTATTCTCCATCAGTGCTTCTTGAGCTGCTAAAGCTTGTTCTCTTTCCAGAATTTTAGCCTCCCTATCCTTTAGCATCATGTCTTTAAATGTGAGGGTTTGTTCGAAAAGTTTGTTTTGTAAATCAACCTTCATCTTTTCCTCTTTCAAAGCACTCTCTTGTCGCAAACCATTTAACTGCATCTCCATTTCTTGTCGGAAATAATCCACATTAGCGGTTTCTATTTTAGGTTGTTCAGCAGTAGGAGTAGCCAAGTTTATATTTACATTCCCGTTCTTATCAACTGGGTGTGGAACTCCATTTAGTGTTACCGTATCAGGTTCATCTGTAATAGGATCAACCCATTCAATTTCTTCATTAATTCGAATGAAGAGGGGAGGATTCTGTCGAGATGATTGTTCGTTGGTTCCATACTTCACTTGAATTTCTGCATCCACATTATCAGCAATGATTCGGTTGAGTAAATCACCAAAACTTTGTCCTTCACCTTCGTCCTCAGAAGAAACAATGGTTATCCCATTTTCATCTTTGATACTCCAGTATTTATAGCGCGTAATTTTCTTCTTCGCTAAGTCGGATTGTATGTAGTTTTTAACCTTTTTCATGTGGTGTAATATCCAATATTGTTAACCGTACTATTCTGATGTAAAATTTAGGAGATCCAGTATGTGTGATGTAGATATCTGATCGAAACCGTTTAACTAAACCATTTTCGTAATAATGACTACCAGCATCAACATGAATGAAAACAGGAGTATTATCAACCTTGAACCAAAAAACTTCCATTCCAGATTCAAATTTGGTATAGAAATTACCTGATTGTCTAGTGTGGAAATAAGCTAGATAAACTAGCTCGTTACCCTTTACTTCAATCCGCTTAGGAGATACCAAAATTTCATCTTCAATAGTATAATCCTCAATGTTCTTGATCCTTAGATCTTGTTGTATATACTGTTGTAATATGGTGTCGTTAGTCCTCATCTTGTTCAACTATAAAATAAACGATCCCTCTATTTTCAAAATGGTGGAATGGTTTAATTAATCCATAAATTGGGGTCCCATCTAAAGGAATGTCTACTTTCATTTTATACCTGTTTGCTGAATTAAACCCTAACGCCACTCGAACATCCTGAAATATAATTCCCTTCCCATTAGAGAGCGAAAGATCAATTTCGAAAGCAAACAAAATCTCTTTAATACGTTTCATTCCTTTTTCAGGAATCCAAGTGAACTTGGTGTCAACTTGCATTTCCATGATTTTGTTTGCTCGGATAATTCGAGTTTTAGTTGCCATTTTTGGGTTTGTTTTCTAGTCTTAAAAAGATCTTAATCGTGTAAGGATATTGGGCAACGCCACCATCCTTAAACTCCATGTCAATTCGTTTTCCTTTGGCTTCAATACCTTCCAATCCAAAGAACCTTTCACTAGGATTTACAAAGTTGTTGGTTTGGATAAATAGGACATCAAAACCTCTTGGAAACAACTCCTTTCCATCAATGGAAGAGTGCGTGATCTCTGCTTTATATCCATACAAATCAACAACTGAAACCCCAGTTAAATAGCCGTAATCCTTATCTAGATTATCAAACATTTTTACTGTTTGTCCTGCTTCCGTTACCACGCCTTGAAGTATTTGATATTTCTGAGCCATTTTAGTTTCTTTTCATGCCGTAAAGAATTGCTGTGTGAACATTAACTCCTTTTTCGGTCGTTTTTAATTGAATTGCTATCTTCTTTGTGTCTTCACCCGACAACTCTAAAATTGTGTCCATCACTCCATCTATGGATTTCATGTGTTCAATTTTTTCAATCAGCTGGGCTTTTGTTAATTCTGCCATTTTTAATCTGTATTTAGCTTTAATTGCTTTTTTAAAAATTAGAGAGCGCACCTTACGTCGCCCTCTTTTTATAGGGTTTTTAGTAACCATAAATTGTAGTTCCTTCGAAGAACACTTTCAAGAATCCTTGAACTTGCCCAGGGAAAGTAATATTGAATTCAATAGGTGTTTGTGGGTCGATAATCTTAGGGTTATCCAAGACGTAAGTTCCATAAGGAACATCAGTTTTGTACCCAAAAAAAGCATCATGAAATTTACGCATAGGCATCTTTTCAAATACCTTTTTACCGTTAATTTCTAACTCCCATTCTCCATTTAAAAAATGCGCGTCACCGCTCGTTGTAAATCTTCCGTCTATAGCTTCTGAATCCCAAAGGACTTTAATAGCTGACAGCACCAAGAACCTATCTTTTCCAAGCTTACCATTATCAATATTGGTAATACCAATTTGTTCTGGTTGAGAAGGCTTGATGATTTCACATCTGCTTCCTTGAATCTCTCCAGTTGCATAATAAGGCGCATCAGAAATCTGAGCTCTACCATTCATTAATGCTTTTTGAATGTTGCGGGGAAACTTATGCACTCTTTCTAAAAAGTGTTTTCTATACTTAGATGCACCAACTTCACCTTTTACTGCATTTCTTAAATTCCCTCGTCTTCCTTCAAGACTTCCTAAGCCTGCTAATACTATTTCTTCGTTTGTTAAATCGTCCATTTTATTGATTGTTTTAGACTTAAATAAGCTTGGATGCTTTCTTTAAGAGTTGTGAATATTTAGTTTTTGGATGGCTCTTTTGAAGCTGTTTCGCTCGTTTGTGCATAGCGCGTAAACGGTTGGCATTACTTCTTCTAGAAACCCTTGATTTGCTAATGCTTTTGGAAGGAACTCTAATAATAGTAGTACTTCCTTTTCCAATTGGCTTTCGCTTATAAGCTCTTCTCTTTACAGGCAGAGCCTTGGAGTTTCTCTTACGAGTCCTAGCACCTTTTAATCCTGCTAATGATCTTTTCCTTTTTTGTTTGATCTTACTCAAAACCATCACAAGAACAAGCGCTGTTACGCCACCAACTCCAACGATTATGATCTTCTTTTTATGGGTAATAAAAAATGATTTCACTTTTTGGATGAACCCTGCTTTTTCTGTCTGTTCCATGTTTCTTAATGCTGGTACATCAGCTTTAAATGCACTTGGTACATTCACCGATGCCGAGGTTGAGTTATTAGATTTTACTTTTTTAAAGAGTTTAGCCGGATTTAGCTTTCTGAAAATTCGTTTCATAAATGCAAGAAATCCACTTGCAGCTGCCACACTTGTTGTAGCTACAACCCCAATTCCTTTAAGTTGTAAACCAGTTTTCTTTGCAGCTTTTCCTTTGATAATTGCTTTTTTAAACTTGCTTGATCTACCACCAATTCGAGTGTAAAATCGAAGAGCTTTATTTCGAATTCCTACTAGTTTTTTCCATTCGCTCATATCCATTCCTTTCGCTTGAGCTTGAGCAGGAGTGAGGTAGGCGTATATTAATTTGGAAGCAATTTTAAGGACATCCATTTTCAATACTAAAAGCGTTGCTCCACGTAACGCTATAGTTGCAGGGTTGTAGCGAACAACCGCTTTTACAATCTTCTTTAAACCTTTTCCAACTTTTTTGAAAAACCGTTTGAATCTTCCGCGTTTTCTTCTTCGTCTTCCGATCCCATCGATTTCATCATCTTCTGATTCATCAAGCATTTCTGCTAAGTCATCATCGTTCAAACTTACTTTTGCTAAGTAAATCGGTTCGTCACTCAAACCATTTATTTGATCTCCTTCTAATTCGTCTAAACTCATTTGAATTGAGCGGAAGAAGTTTTTATAAGCTATGCTTTCTTCTATTGCATCAGCTAAAACTTCATCTCTTTGGTTATCATCTGTCCAAGAATTCATTACTTCAGACATCAATTCCAATTCCTGATTTACGTTAATCGTCTGACTAAGTACAGTTGGGTTGGAAAGTTCTTTAATAAGTAAAGTCTTTGCTTTGTTTACTTCTGCTAAAATTCCTCTTTCCAGAAGTTCAGTCACATCAGAACCATTTAAAACAATGTCAGCTTCTTTCTCCGTATCAACTTCAGATAATCCAGAAAGGAAGTGAGCTTCTAATAAATCATCTTCCTCTTCATCATCGTCTTCAATTCCAGCCAGACTAAATGGTTCGTTTAAGGCCTCGATTAGGTCTTGTTTTGCTTCTTGCTCAACGTCGATTTCTAAGTCGTCAACGCCTGATAATTCGTGTAATTCCATTGGTATAATTTTTAAATCAATAATTGGTTTTGCTTCATAATTGAAGTGGGGTATCTCGGGAACTATATCTATAATGAGTGGTTCACCGTTTTCATCAAATGCAACTGGGTAGATGTGCTGGAACTTTCCTTTCTGAGAATAGGAAGCCACTCTGTATTCGTGGTTAATACCTAAGTTGATCAGTAAAGCACTTACTAGGATTGTATAATCATCACAATCAATTCCGTAATTAACATCCGTAAATCCCTTCTTTCCATCTACCAGACTTCTTGCTGGAGTTCTTAATTCCTCAATCCCACTTTTGTCCAATTTGTAAACCGTATTGGCTCTTAAATAATCCCAAATATTTTCAGCCGTTTCATAAATTGAATTCCCTTTTAATTCGTTTGCTAGTGTCTTAACTTGATATGCATCTCTAATTGCAATTCGTTTTGCATTTATCAATGTATCATTCAAATCAGCATCGATTAGAAGTGTTTTTCTAAACCCCATATAACCAACTGCAGGAACATTAATTCCTGATAAATCTTGATTGTATATGTTGTTTGATTCACTCATTTTCTAACTTTTCTATTCTTTCTTGTAGTCCTGTAATCTTCTCTTTGTTGTTTGAAATCCCTTGTTCAATCCCTTTGTTAATATGGGTTTCGAGCATCATCACCGTTTTATTCAGTTCGTAGATGTAAGCGGTTAATTGCTTGATGGCTTCTTTAATTTCTCTGTGAACTTGCCTCAGCCAATAGCCAATCAAGGTCACAATTGCAGAAAGTAAAACTGCTGTTATCATTAGTAATAATTGCGCGCTCATCATACTGTTATCGTTTCATCAATCTCAATCTTTAAACCTTCGGCAACTACGAATCCCTTTAGTTTTAAAAGGATACCGTAACTGCCAGAGGTTAAATAATTCGTTCCCACAGTCGTAATTCCTCCTGCTTTTGTGATGATCTGTTTGATCTTCTGCGCAGAAATGAAGTAAGAGAGGGGAAACGTATTATTTTGATTGGGATCGAGCTGTATAGACTCTGAAAGGGGTGATTGTGGTTTTGCTATTAGATTGTTTTCTTCATCAAAAACATCAATACTTATTTGTGAAATGGTAAATACACTTGGAGAGAAATTCCCAATGTTTAACCCTATCGAAACAGGTACATCAGAAACCAAAGACCTCAGTTTAAGTTTCGGAAACTTAACCCCAGAAAACCCAACTTTCAACCTTTTAGAATGTCTGAACTTACGTACATATCCATATCCCTTTTTTCCCAAAAAGATCAAAGCAACAACTATCATAAGCACAACCATTTTTTTCATAGTTGCAATATGGGGAAGTAGGAGAGTATGGTATTCAGTATATAGCTAAAGAGGAATCTATTAACTAGTATTTGTATTTATTTAGGTGAATGTGATGTTGATTTAGTGGGTGTTTAGACTTGAATTAGTTTGTTTGAAGGTTGATTCAGGTAATAATTGAACAGATATAGTCAATGATTTCAGAACTACAATTACTACAGAAACTACAAAAAGAAGCTCCCTTTATATATTTATCTTTC
>CAWVWF010000004.1:0-50928 GCA_963933885.1 uncultured Flavobacteriales bacterium
AGGTTCTAATCCTGCACCTAAAGCCATTAAAGGAGCAACTTGTCCATTAACTTCTAAAACTCCGCTTTGTGGTTTCATTATCCCAGCAATAGTTCTCAATAGCGTACTTTTACCACAACCATTTCTACCTAGAATCCCTAAACACTCTCCTTTTTTAATTGATAAGTTAAAACCACTCAAAACCTTTTTTTGCTCAAATGGACTTTTCAAACCCATCGTTAAAATAAAATCTTTAAAGTTATTTATACCTGCTCTCTGAATAAAGAAACTTACTTCAAGATTTTCCGCTTTAATTGCTATCTGATCGTCCATAATTAAAATTGAGATACAAACCCTCTTTCAAGTTTTTTAAATACTACAAAACCAATTGTAAATGTAACTACTGCTAGTATGGTACCTATTAAGAAATTTGTTCCATCAGGCATTCTATTATGATAAACAACATCTCTTAGTAGATTGATATAATAATAAAGCGGGTTTAGCTTAATCAGTAGTAAGTATTTTTCTGGTATTAAATCAGATGTAAATGCAATAGGTGCAGAATAAAAAATCGCAGGAAGAAATGAAGTCCATGCCAACTGCATATCTCTAAAATAAACATTTAATGAAGTCAGTATTAGAGATAAACCTAATGTAAAACCAGTAAATATTAATAATATAGGAATGAAAAATATTAACTCCCAAGAGAGTTCTAAGCCAAATAAGAGCATAAGTATCGTAAACGGTACAAGTGTAAATCCTAAACTAATTATTGACGCTAATTGAGCGCTTAAAGGAAATGCGATTGGGGGTACATTGATAGACTTCAAGACACCTGAATTATCAATTAATGATTCAGTAACTTGGATTGTTGATGTTGAGAAAAATGACCAAAAGACAATCCCGGTTAATGCATAAAGTGGATATCTATCAATATCACCGAAAACTTTACTAAACACAAATGTGAAGATCAAAAGGTACATTAATGGATTTAACATGCTCCAAAAAAAACCTAGTATAGAATTCTTATATTTTAATTTTAAAGTTTTATAAGCTAATACCCATATTAAATGGGTAAAACTACCAATACCTCTCTTAGCTTTATCCTCGATCATAACTCCAAAATTAATAAACTGTTTTCTTGGATTTAAATAAGTCCAATATTGTTTCAAAAATAATTATAATATCAAAGATAAAAGACCAATTCCGTAAATAGAATCTATCCATTTTAACTCTATTGTTTTTTGATTCGAAACTTTTTGTCTCTCCTCTAAAACCTCTTGCCTGAGCTAACCCCGTAATACCTGGCTTTATCGATTGCCTAACCATATATTGATCTATTTCATCGGCAAATGCTTCCGTGTGTAACAGCATATGAGGGCGAGGTCCAACAATACTCATTTGCCCAATAAGTACATTAAAGAATTGTGGTAATTCATCTAAAGAGGTTTTCCTAAGAAAACTTCCTATTTTAGTAACTCTAACATCACCTTTGGTTGCTTGTTTAATTCCTGATTCATCGTTAACACGCATTGTTCTCAATTTCAAACACCAAAATGCCAAATTATCCTTACCAGATCTTTTTTGCTTAAAAATCACGGAACCTTTAGAATCAAGTTTGATCAACAAAAACAGAATTGGTAATAACCAAGAAAGAAGAAATAATATAACTGAAACCGAAAAGACAATATCAAAAGTTCGTTTAATAATTCTATTTCTTAAATAATCCAACGGCATTCGGACTATATTTAAAATAGGTAGATGACCAAAGTTTTCAACTTCAACTCCTCTAAAAATAAAACCCTTAAAATCAAGAACTAATTTAAACTTAAAGAAATTATCTTCTGCAAATTGAACCAATGAATTCATTCTTCCATATTTCAATGAGTTGATTGAATAGAATATTTCATGAACTTCGTTTGAAGTACAAAACGCTTTTAACTGGGTATTAACTTCGTCAATATTTTCATTATTTGCATAAAACTCTTTAGCTACTTTATATCCGAAGTGAGTATTTTCCTTTAAAAACTCACAAAGTCCAGAATTCACTCCCTCCTGGTGAACAATTACAAGGCTTCTATAATTATATCCCTTCTTTCTGAAAAACTTAAGTGAAATAACATAAAACATTTTCCAAAAGAAAAGACTCAAACCTAGTACAGTATAAAAGATAGTAAGAAGCTCTCTAGAATACTGTAAATCACTCTGTGCTACGTAGAATACTGAAACAAATAACAAATGTAGAAAGACTATAACAAAGTGATTCCTAAACACCACCCTCATCTTGGCAACACGAGAGATCTTATAAGGCTTAATAAGTTGAGTAACAAAAAACCAAGTTAGGTTAATGTACATTAGCATTGACAAAAAAGGTTCAAAGAACCCATCGTGCTTCCAATAAAATGCAAAGACAAAACTTACATTCAGAAGAAGAGTGTCAACAAAGAAATTCACAACTGAAATTATAGCTGAATACCTTTTTAGCATATTTTCTCATTTTTCATAAAAATAAGAAAACTGTTTAAGAAAGAAAAAGAAATAATACCTACTTGCCTTGAAAAAACATTCTCAGTTAAAATACAAATGGAAAAAAACAAAATCAACACGGCACCAAATAATATTCTTTTCTGAAAAGCAACAATTATAGATATTACAAAAAGAAGTATTAAAGAGAGTAAACCAAACACTCCATAGCTCAACCAGTAATCCAAGTACTGATTATGCGTATTAAATTTATTTTGAAGATATAAAGGAGACTCAAAGCCTTCATAACAGGAGTTTAAATATACTTCACTTCCCCCAGCTCCTAGTCCAAATAACCAATTTTGTTTAATACCTGAAACTGTACATAATACGATACCAGTTCTAACATTAAAAGAATCATTACTTTTTTCAGTTGGCAATTTCACATTTGAAAATGAAACTTCATCGATTTTTGCTTTAAAAGAAGGATTAAAGGAATACGCCAGAACAAATATTGAAATAACCCCAATTGGACCAAACATAAGAAATCTCTTCAGTCCGATTTTTTGTATAAACAAGATTGAGATCCCCAAGAAAGTTGCAAACAAAGGCATTCTTGATGTTACAACAAACATACATGCCATTCCTAATATAAAAGCCGATGTAAGTAATAACTTCTTTAAAAGTGAAAATCCATTCCAAATATTGGGTGTAAAATATACAAATGAGATTAAGCAAATACCCATTATTATATTTGAATAGGTAGGATGTACTCCTGAATATTTCGCATAAGAAGTACGAAATTGATGTTGAAAGTGGGGGATTTCTGTGAAACTACTTATTCCTAGCCCTTCACCCGAATCGTTAATAATCGTATTCATATCTATAAAAGCACCAATGATTCCCTTTATAAAAAGAAACAACATGCTCATACCTAGTATGAAAAATAGAATCCTTAGATGTTTTAAACCAAGTCGCTCTTCCTGCATAAAAAAAGTGAGCGGTATAAAAAGGAAGGCTAATGATTTCTCTACTGCAAATCCACTTTGCTTGGATGAATCAATTAGGAAATATGAAAGTAGAATAACCAAAAAAGGTAGAATTTGGAAAAACAGTACGATTTGATTCTTTCTTTCTGCTCTCTTAAACCTTTCTGAGAATGAAGATGTATTGCTTAAGATTCCAAAGAGTGCCCATATAATAACGAACAAACTAGTAACACGCAAAGGAAATAATGGAAACAGGCATAAAAGACCTGAAAGCCAAAAAAATATGTTCTGTTTATTAATCGTTATATTTTTCGGTAACATATTTCTCGATCTTATTCTTAAAACTGTCTATAGTGAAATCATCAATATGCCTTAGTAATACATCTTGATTAATTTTTAATGGGTTCTTTTCGAAATCATTAATAGTTTCTTTTAAAGATATAACTGTTTGTTCATCAAAAAAGACACCCGTTTCATTATTTAATACTGTTTCGAGATAACCTCCTTTTTTCAATGCAATTACAGGTGTACCACAAGCTTGTGCTTCGATACTTGTTATACCAAAATCTTCATTGGCCGCTAAAACATAAGCCTTAGCATTTTGAATTTTTTCAATCAATTCATTTTGGGCTAAGAAACCTAAAAACTCAACATTTGGAATATCTTTCTTAATTAAACTTTTAAGTTCTGGTCCATCACCTGCTACTATTAATTTCAAATGAGGTAAAAGAGCAAAGGCCTCAACAATTAAACTAACTTTTTTATAAGGTACCATTCTACAAGAAGTGAAGTAATAAGATTTTTTCTCTTCTTTAAAAGTAAAAACAGACACATCCGCCGGTGGATAAATAACAAAAGCTTCACGTTTATAGATTCTATTAATACGCTCTTGAACATTATGAGAGTTTGCTATAAAATGATCCACATTATCAACAGTTTTTAAATCCCACTTTGCAATTCTATTTATAATGGATTTAAAAAAAACTTTCTTAATAAGACCTAAATCATTTAAATACTGTTCTTTTAAATCCCAAGCGTACCTCATTGGTGAATGACAATAACAAATATGTAATTGCCTTCCTTTTTCTCGTTTTATTCCCTTTGCAACACAGTATGATGATGAAATAATTAAATCATATTCACTTAAATCAAAAGTTTCAATTGCTTTTGGAAATAAAAAAAGTAAATTACGATAATAGTGTTTTATAAATGGTAGTTTTTGAAGCCAAGTTGTTTTAGCCTTTTTACCTAATAATACTTTATTCCTAGTTGAATCAGGTAAAAAATCGATCAATGCAAACAAGTCTGCTTCAGGGTAAACATTCAGTATTTCATGCAAAACTTTTTCAGCTCCTCCTTCAACAATTAACCAGTCTTGAACAATAGCAACCTTCATAAATACCTTTTAAACAAATTTACTCTATCTATATTGCAAAAATAGTTAAATCTGTTATAACTAATTTGAGTTTCGCTTACATTTCTCAATGCTTTTTCAAAACCAACGCTATCATCTAAATTAACATATACAACTTCATCTCCACCTACCTCTTTATTAACAGGTATATTAGAACATATTATTGGTCTATTAACACTCATTGCTTCAATTGTGGGTATTCCGAAACCTTCGTATAAACTAAAATTAACAAAACCCTTGGCATTAGTATAGAGCCATTTCAATTCTGACACATCACAGAAACCAACCCAATGGACATTCTTAAATTCTTTATTAATTGTTTTGAAATTCTTATTTGAACCACCCACAATTACCAATTTAAAATCTGGATTTGAGTCAAAAAATTCACAAAGCCATTCATAGTTTTTTCTTGGATTAACAGATCCAACCACAAGAAAATATTCTTGATAAGGTATAGTTATTTCTGTAGGTTCTGCATCTAGAAACTCTTGACTTACCTTATTGTAAACAACCTCAACTTTATTAGGGTAAACTTGGTATTCATCAATAATTTCTTTTCTCACAGTATTACTAACTGTAAGAACTTTCTTAGATCGATTAACCACAATTGGAATTAGCAAATTATAAATAAATCGAAAAGTAAAACTAAACCAAGCCTTATTCTTAATAAAAGCTAAATCATGAATCGTCACCCAACTGTTTTTTGCAAAAACAGGTGCCATATTACACAAGTTCAGTAATGTTAATCCTTTCTTGTTCGTATATAACGGTAATGTTAATTGTTCCCAAAAATAGCCATTACCTCCTTTAACAATTTTAATATCTAAATGATTTAAAGATTCATCTTTTAAGGGAAGATTGGGCACTAAAATCACACAATCAATTTCCTGAGATAACTCAAGTACTAAATCAATAGCAAACCGTTGAACTCCAGTTGGCTGTTGTGTTAAAAATCTTCCGTTAATATATAGCGCTTTCCTTTTGATAATGTTTTCGTTACCCACTACCTAAAAGTTATGAAACTAGGCTAGTTGGATGAAGAATAAAGATAGTGGTTAAACTACATATTAGCTTTATTTTTAACTTCTTTTATTTTCTAAGTAAATTGTAAAATGAACTTAATTTTTCAATCAACGGTTTAGAATTAAGTTTCTCGTTTTAATCTCAGAAAACAGGAACATTCCGAAGCTAGAATAAATTAAAAATAGTTGCTATATGGAAATGAAACAACTCCAGACAAAAAGAAAAAACTACTTCTTAAATAAATCTTGAGTATTCTCATTTTAATCTTATAATTTTACAATTCAACTAATATTTATGGATCCTATCATTACTAATTCGATTTCTAACTCAATTCAACTTAAGCAAGATGTTTTGTCTTCACCTAGTTTATTGAAAGTAATTCAAGATTCTTCACAAGCTTTGAAGGCTGCTTTTTTAAATAAAAACCAAGTTCTTTTTTGTGGGAATGGTGGAAGTGCGGGTGATGCTCAACACATTGCTGCAGAATTAAGTGGTAGGTTTTATTTTGATCGTCCACCTTTAGATGCAGAAGCTTTGCATGTTAATTCTTCATACTTAACAGCTGTTGCTAACGACTACTCATATGATGTTATATATGAAAGATTAGTTGAAGCTAAAGGAAAAAAAGGAGATGTTTTAGTTGGAATATCAACTTCTGGAAATTCAGAGAATGTTCTTCGTGCTCTAAAAAAAGCGAAAGCATTAGGAATGACAACAGTTGCTATGACTGGTGAAGGTGGTGGTAAAATAGCTGATTATGCAGATTTTCTTTTAGCAGTCCCATCTAACGACACGCCTAGAATACAAGAAGTTCATATTTTACTAGGACACATTATATGTGAAATTGTAGAAGAAGAAATGTTCGGAGATAAAAAGTAATTACTTTTTTACTACTTTATAAACTATTGACTCCTTCCCCGATTTAATCTGAATGAAGTAAATTCCACTTACAAAGTTAGATGTGTTTAACTTGTATACCTCTTGCACATTATCCTTTTGATGTATTAATTTCCCATTTATCGAAGTAATTTTAACATCATAAGATTCGTTACTACTTGGATTAAAAATCAATTGATCATCAACGGGATTCGGATATACTTCACCAAAGTTAAAAGCAAATTCTGAATTCCCTGTTGCTATAGGGGCACATCCATGAATTGCTTCTGTTGAATCTACACAGTAATCTATATCTACTACTGAATTTTCACTTGTTATATTAACTTCATAAATAGTATCTGCTGGTAATCCTTCAATTTCAATAGTAATTACATAAGTACCATTAGATAAATACATAAACTCATATTCTCCATTTGAATCTGTTACAGTTGTGGCAATTGTATTTTTTGAAGGAGGGATTCTGTCCAAAATCACGTCTAACCCAGCAATTGGATCTGTATTAAGCGTTTTATTCGTACCACCATCATCAGTTATTCTACCTTTAATTGAACCTGACCCTGGTGTAATCGTCCCATATTTTCTTGAAAATATATTTTGAGTATGTGTTGAACATGAATCTGTCATTACTATTGCTATTCCATCATCCCATCTTAATGATCCATTATGATAACCAACAACATAACTAGGTTCTAACGATGAATTTGGAATAATTTTAATCCAATATTTTTCTGAATACGGTACATTTTGAAAGTCGTAAGAACCATCATGAGATCCTGCTGAAATTCCTGCTAAATAATCTAGTTGTACGTTACTAGAAGTATCAGCATATAATTCTAACATTACATGTTTTATTGTATCTAATCCTCCATCAGTTACATAACCTTGTAAGGAAACAACATGATCATCTTTTAATCTAAATTCAGTAGCTCCTTTCCAAACTCCACTAGCTTGCCTAATATTACCATCAATATCAATTGTGGCCTCATTTATATAGTTATTTACTTTAAAATCAGTTAAACCTCCACAATCAAGCCTTAAATCGTTTGACATATCTCTAAAAGGCGCAATACCAAATGAAGAATTCGCATCTGGAGTAGAAGCTATACCTTGCCAAGCTGCTAACGATGTTTTTAATGTTCCTTCATAATTTATTAAATCACCTGATTTTGAAAAATAAGAATTAAAATCATACTGAACATTAGGTCCTTCATTTGATATGCTAACAATAGCAAAATTATCGTTATTAACTAGGATGTTATTTTGAATAATTCCATTTTCAAAATTGAAAATATTGAAAATATAATTGGTAGAAAGAGCTGAAAAAACAGTGTTATGAATAAATTTAAATCCATTGATATTAGACATTTGAAAGCATGGGCCGTTTGGTGTGTTCACAATATTGTTTCTAATTATAATATCTCCTTTCGTTACACTAACATCATGATTTTGTATTACAACACCTGCTCCATTCAAAGAATTGATTGTATTGTTCTCAAAAATGAAGATACTATCAGCTTGCATTACTATTGCAGTACCATCAGAACCCGTTATATTATTGTTCCCGATTATTCCATAATTATGATTTGTCATTGCTATAGAAGCATTCTCTTGATTCACAAAAGAGTTTCCTTGAATAATTGTTCCAACTTGATTTTTACCATTGTCACCATTTATGGCTAATCCAACCCATCCTCCGTCAATCTTATTATTAAGATATTGGTTGTAATTTTCTTTTTCTCCTGAATGTTGATCTAATATTAAAGTTAAAGAATCACCACCATCGTTTGTTTGTGGAGAAGAAAAAAGACATCCATTAAACCTATTATAACTTGCTCCATTAGTCATTTCCGCAAGAACCATATAATCAGATGAATTGGTGATAAACGACACCTTTTCAAAGGTAACTCTCTTACATCCTTTCATTTGAACGATATAATTATCACTGAGCGATGTTGCACTAATTTCAATTTTAACTTTATCAGCATCTGAAGAACTTGATGTGAAAAGAACTGTATCTAAAGTCGATTCTCCTGGGAAATTATTAATGCTAAAACGTTCAGAGTAAACTCCATCTTTAATATTAAACTTTACAGGACTTGTGATTCCTTTTAAATTTAAAGAATCTACAGCTTTAGAAATAGTAGGGAAATCCCCTCCTGTACCAATAGTATATGTTCCTGACAACTGTGCGTTTAGCGATAAACTTGTGATTATTGTGATACAAGTTAACGCAATGTATTTAGTGAAATCCATGATTTTTTAATTGTAGTAATACAGTAGCTCTTCACTACGGGAATCACCCTTAAAAAGTTCTTTTTTTTTGTAACCGAGTTTTAATAATACCGTAGCTAGTAAATCGCTAGTACAAATTACCAACCAAAAAGAGTTTGGAACAAAAACAAAAAACTAAATCATTTATAAAAAGCATCCTTATTATAGGGTTAGTTATTTTAACTAGCACCGTTGTTTCTGCCCAAAAATTCCCTTTTAAAAACTACACAGTCAATGAAGGTTTAAGTACCAATAAAATCATTGCTATTTACCAGAAAAAGAACAATGAACTTTGGTTAGGAAGTACTGAAGGAATTAACATTTTCGACGGAAACTCTTTTAGATCTTCTAATTCTTTATTTAAACTTCCACACAGAACAGTATATGACATAACGGAAATTGATCATAAAACATACATTTCAACCAATGGAGGTTTATGTATATATGATGGGAAAGACACGATAGTTTATAGAGTAGCAAATGGGTTAAAGCACAACAGGGTATTTAAGACGTTTGAAGATAGCGACGGTGTAATTTGGATTGCCACTCAACAAGGAGTTCATATTCTCAAGAATAAAATCACAAACGTAGATATTCATCCTGTGATTAACAATGAAGCAATCTATAACATCTTTGAAGATAATCAAGGAGCATTATGGTTTTGCTCAAATAAAAGTGGTGTAATTAGGTACTATAAAAACGAAACAACTCAGTTTTTAAATAATCAGTATCCTCATAGTTTTGTTGGTGGAGTTCTGCAATTCAACGATTCCACGGTATGGGCTGTAACTAGATCAGGCCTATATTCAATCAGTGGAGACCATGTAATTAAAGTTAAAACTGGAGCAGGTAATGAAACAAACTTTTATGATATAAAAAAAAGTAAAAATGGAGATATTTGGTTGGCCAGTAACGATGGAGTATTTGTTTACCGAAACAATAAATTCAGAGTTTTCACCACTGAAAATGGTTTGATAAATAATACAATTCTAAAAATATTTGAAGACAACGAAAACTCAATGTGGTTCGCTTCACCTGGCAACGGTGTTTCACAACTAATTAATGAAAAATTCAATTTATTTGATGCCTCAAGTCTTTATTACCCTAATGTGACAAGTATTATTCCTAAAAATGATAGTATACTATTCCTTGGTTGCGAAGACGGAATCATTAAATTCAACAGATTATCCAATAAAGCAGATACATTACCTGTTCCTAAAAACATTTTCTACAATGGTTTTTATGATCACAAAACTCAACAACTCATAATTGGTTGTAATGAAGGAACATTGATAATTGATGATGACGACAATAGCTTTAAACACAAAAGAATTCGTTCAATTACAAGTGAAGGAAGTTTAAGGAAATGTTGGGACGTTGCCCGCGATGATAATGGGAAATTATGGTTTGCAACCTCTGAAGGAGTTGGCCATTTAAAAGATAGTTTGGTTTCCTTCTATAAGTCTTCTGGAAACTATCACGAATTTGTTTTAGACATTCAAAAAGATAGCACCGGAAAACTATTTTTCGCTACGGAACTTGGATTGTCATATATAGAAGATGGTGAAATAGTAAATTACTCTAAAGAGAAAAACTTCCATAACAACAGAATAAGACAAATTGCATTAGATAACAATGGTTTGATGTGGTTTGTGGGAGACAAAGGACTTTACAAGCAAAGTGCTGATTCATTTCAAATAATTGATTACCACCATATTAAAAACGAATCTTTGCAATCAATAGTTTTTGATAATAACAATACGCTTTGGGCAGGTGTCTCAAATGGAATTATAAATTTCGATTTTAAAAACGAGAAACCAGATATTAGATTCTATTCGAAATCAGATGGATACTTAGGCGCAGAATGTAATTTATTCTCTATTTTCTCTAGCAAAAACGGGAATATTTATTTCGGTACTGAAAACGGGCTAGTCAACTATCAACCTACAAGTCAAATAGATAAAAAGATTATTCCTGAGATAAATCTAAAAATGAATGTAATTGGTATTTCAAACTTAAATGAATATTCTGATTCAGTTAATAAAACGGATTTACCTACCAAACTTCATTTACCTCGCAACAATAACAATATCTCTTTTTCATTTAATGTTGTTAGTTTACGATATGGAGAAACAATTAAATTTAGACATCAGTTAGTTGGATTAGAAAAAGAATGGAAGAATTCCAGTAACGTTTCTGAAATTGAATTCAATGAATTACCATTTGGATCTTACACATTTAAACTTAAAATTATTGATCACCCGAACCTTAAAGAATCGGAAGAGGTCTCAATTGAATTTACAATAGAAAAACCCTTTTACCTTCAGACTTGGTTCATCTTCATTTGTACTATTATTATTCTTACATGGATATACTCCTATTACCTTATTCAAAAGAATGTTAAGCTATTAAACAGACAACAAGAAATCATTATCTCACAAAAAAACACTGTTGAGAAAACCAATAAAGAAATTGTAGATAGTATTACTTATGCAAAGCGAATTCAAGATGCTATTTTACCGAATGACCGTTTCTTAAATGAAATTCTCAATGAATACTTCATCTTATACAGACCATGTAATATTGTTTCAGGTGATTTTTATTGGGTTGAAAAATTAGGCGATGAAATTGTATTTGCTGCCGCAGACTGCACAGGACATGGTGTCCCAGGCGCCATGGTTAGTTTAATGTGTAGTAATTTATTAAGGAAAGTTATTCTTGAAGAGCAATGTAGCGATCCTGGATTAGTACTTGATAAAGTATCAAAAGATCTTCTTAAACGATTAGACGGACAAGATGAAACTGTAAATGATGGTATGGATATAAGCTTATGTTTTTGGAATCCAAAAACTAATGAACTCCGATTTTCTGGTGCTAATAATCCGATGTTTTTAATTAGAGATGGAGAGCTTATAATTACAAAAGCAGATAAACAACCAATTGGATATTTTGAGGATAGAGTACCATTTACAACTCATGAATCAGTTTTACAATCAGGAGATCAAATCATACTATTTTCTGATGGATATAAAGATCAATTTGGAGGGCCGAAAAACAAGAAATTCAGCTCTAAGCGTTTCAAACAATCATTAATAGATAATTCAAAATCAGATCTGAAATCTCAAAGACTTAATCTGAATAGTACGTTTAATGAATGGAAACAAGACGAAGAACAGATTGATGATATTTGTATTTTTTCAATTAGAATAAAATAACTCGTAGTTAAATAAATACGTTACTTTTAAAAGCTAGAATTGATTCTCAGTTCTGGATTTTTTTATTTCCATTCTTGTGAAAAACATGAAATACGCTTTAGTTTTATCCTTAACAATCTGCATTACAATATCAAATGCTACAAATTATTTCGTATCATCGTCAATTGGAAACGATAGTTATAATGGTACTACTGAAATCACACCTTGGAAGACTATTGATAAGATCAATGCTTTCCAATTTTCACCAGGAGATTCTATTTTTTTAAAGGGAGGAGATTCATGGAGAGGTAGTTTAGTTCCTAAAAGTGGAAGTGTTTCGAACAACATCTATTATGGTGCATATTCAATAAATTCAAAACCTGTCATTCTAGGTTCTGTCTCATTTAATAATTCTAGTAAATGGATTAATAAATCTGGGAACTTATGGGAATGTGATACAATATTCGACAGCAGTATCTTAGATATAGGTAATATTATTTTAAATAACGCAGAGAAAATAGGAGTCAAAAAATGGGATGAAAATACGCTTCAAATTCAAAATAATTTTGTTTACAATACCACTTTAAATAAAATAACTATTTACTCTTTAGGTAATCCTGCTATTCTATATAACAGTATTGAACTAGCACTTAGAGAACACATCATTAATTTCGAAAGTAAAAAGCACATTACATTTGAAAATATTGAACTGAAATATGGTTCTGCACATGGATTCGGAGGTGGAAATACAGAAGGTATAACAATTAGAAATTGTGACATTTCATATATTGGTGGCGGAGAATTAAATCAAAATCAAAGAGAGAGATTCGGAAATGGAATAGAATTTTGGGGAGGCGCTACAAATAATACAGTTGAAAGCTGTAAGATTTGGGAAATTTACGACACTGGATTATCTAATCAGAATCATTCAACAAAGGCAATCCAACATAATATTAAATACAGGAACAACATCATCTGGAACTGTGGCTTAGCATCATTTGAATATTGGAATAGACATATTGATTCAAAAACTTCAGAAATATATTTTGAAAACAATACTTGTTTATTTGCTGGAGAAGGTTGGGGGAGTCAACGTCCCGATCTTCGTGGAATCCACGTTTTAATCGATAACAATGAGGCAGAAACGGATACCATTTACATCCGAAACAACATATTCTATAGTGCTACAAGACAAATTTACACAGTAGAAAACAGTTTTGATGGTTTTATAAAACTGGATTACAATACAGTTTATCAGCCTAATCCTTCAGATACGCTTTACGCTTCATTTCCAGTTGTGACTCAATTCACGATTTCTCAATTCAATGATTTCCAAAACGCTACTGGAAAAGCCTCGCATTCCTTTGTAAGCGACCCATTATTTGTAGACATAAACAATTTAAATTTTCAATTAAGTTCAAATTCTCCATGTATTAATACTGGATTAACAACAGATTTAAATCATGATTTCTCAGGTGAATCAAGACCAAATCAGTCAGGTTATGATATCGGTGCGTATGAATTTTCTCAACTTACTTCAACAAACGATTTCAAATTAGATTTTAACATCTACCCAAATCCTGCCACTAAAACGTTAAGAATTTCAAACGCTAACTTATCAAACGAACCATTACAAGTGCAAATAATTAATTCTAATGGACAAGAAGTGTTATCAAATCAAACCTTTCAAAATGATGAATCAATTAACTTAGAAAGCCTACAAACAGGGTTGTATCTAATTAGAATAAAACACAACTCACAAACTAAGTATGCAGGAAGAGTTGTAATATATAAATGAGAACTATTCAAGATTTCACTTTATAAGTAAGTCTTATAAGCCTCCATCAATTTTTAATAGAACCTCATTGATATTACTCAGAATTGATTTTCGAATGATGTACAAAAAATAACGGCTAAATATTTTTGTTTTATTATCTAGAGTCATAGCACATATTACAAAAGTTCCAGCTTCTTGCTCTTCAATATTAAATAAAATCTGACCTCTTTTTGATTTACCATAGTGAAAATCATAAGTCAAGGTATGATTTTCATCTGAATCTATTAAAGTAAGAGAACCATCTTTGATTTCTTTAATTTTACTTTTCCAGCTATACTTCGCTCCAATACCTTTTGAAACTTCAGAAACTGTTACATCCATAGACTTATCTTCATTCCAGATAGCCCATTCATTCCAGTGACTAAAATCTTCTATTCTTTTGTAAAGATCTATGGCGTTACCACTCATATTCAAAGAGTTCGCTAGTGTTACTGTTGAAGGCAAAAACAATCCGATTACTATATAAGAAAAGATCAGAACTAATATGACTATCAACCAAACCACAGATTAATCTTTTTTGAGATTTAAATTAAGAACATTATTATCCACCACCATATTAACTTTCTCCCCCAAAATCAGCGCTTTATTATCATTAATATGACCTGCAGGAAAACCAGTGAAAATTGGGATATCTAAATGCTTAACATAATCAAACACCATTTCTTCAACAGTTTTACCAAAAGGTACAGTACCATCTTTCATATCTGAAAAACTTCCGATTATAACACCTGCTAAATTTTCAAAGTACTTATTCCGCTTTAGGTTTTGCAACATTCTATCCGTAGCATATAGGTATTCACACAAATCTTCTAAAAATAATATTTTCCCCGAAGTATCAATACTAGATTCACTTCCACAATTACTATATAAAATTGAAAGGTTCCCCCCTACTATTTCTGCAGTTGCCTCACCGGTTTTACATAAATCATTATATGTTGAGGACTCATTATATTCCATAACCTCATCCATTAAAACTGATTTCAATGAATTGATGCTTTCTTCCGAATTACTTGGGAAAAAGACAGGCATTGTAGCGTGAAGTGTAGGTATACTATAATTATTATGAATATGTGAATGAAAAGTAGTTACATCACTAAAGCCTATTATCCATTTTGGGTGCTCCTTGAAAGAAGAGAAATCTATATCATCTATAATTCTAACAGAACCATATCCACCTCTTGCTGATATAATAGCTTTAATTTCAGGATCATCAATCATCGATTGAATATTGTTCTTCCTCATCTCATCATTCCCTCCGAACTGATTCCAATCTGCTCCAATTGTTTGTCCTACTACAACCTCTAAACCCCAACTTTTAAACACAGAAATTGAACTTTGAATTTCTGAAAAAGAAATTTTCTTTGCAAAAGCTGCAATACCAATCTTATCTCCTGATTTAAGTTTCGGTGGTAACATAATACTAAAGATAATTATGCAACCGAAAGAAAATGGGATTACCCTGTATACTTGCTAACAAACTAGGTTTTAATAACCTATTTGATTCGTCTAATTGGAACTATAGATGCTAAGCCTCCAATGGTACTCACAACGCCTAGTATTATTAAGACATCCATAAATTGAACTTCGAAAGGGAAACACTCCAACCTACCTCCTGATCCATATGCGAAGAAACAAAACTCCCATTGAGCTACTATCAATAAATACCCAATAAATAAACCTATAAAGGCTCCAGAAAACGTAATCAACATTCCTTCTATCCAAAAAATAGATCGAACCATTTTTAAAGACGCTCCCATACTTTGCAAAACAAAAATGTCTTTCGTTTTGTCGATTACTAACATCGTTAATGAACCAATCACATTAAAAATCGCTAGGATAATTACTAGCGTTAAAATCAAGAGTGTAATCCACTTCTCTGCGTTTATAGATTTGAATAAGAATTCGTTTTGCTCAAATCGTGTTTTAACTGAGAAGTTCTTACTTAACAAGGTTTTAATCTTCAACTGTACGAGCTCTACATCAACTAAACTATCGATGCCAATTTCGATGGTATTAATCCGATCTGTAATTCCTAATAGTTTCTGTGCATTATCAATAGAAACGATGATGTACTTTCTATTGAAATCAGAATTAATATCAAATAAACCTCGAGGTAAAGATGCTGATTCTCTGAATAATTCCCCTGGTCCTACAGACGATCCTACCAAGTTTGGAATATACATCCTAATCGGATAATTCGCATCAGTGTTTATTCCAAGCTTCATTGCCAAATCAAAACCTAAAACACATTCCTGTGATCCTCCAACGAATGGTCCATAATAACCATCAATGATAGACTTATTTATATCCGTCATTTTAGCAAAATCATTAGTTACCCCTTTTACAGTAGCAACTTCTTGATTTTCACCATATTTTAATAACGTAGTTTCTTCAATAGACTGAACAATAAATTGAACCCCTTCTATTTTTGAAATTTCTTGAAAAGGAATTGAATCTGGATTAAAACGATTTCCTGTTACCTCTTCAATTTTTAAATCAGGATCAAAATTAGTGTACAGGTCCATCACTGAAGATGACAATCCATTCATTGCTGATAAAATCAGAATAAGCGAACCCGATACAATAGCAACAACGGCTACCGATATTTTGGTAATCCAATTAATTACATTGTTACTTTTTCGAGAAAATAAATACCGAAGTGCTATGAAAAACTGAAATTTCAAATTACTTCTTCAATAGATTATCAATCTCTTCGTAATAATCTAAAGAATCATCAATATAAAACTGGAAAGCAGGAACCTTTCTCATTTGATGTCTTACTTGCTTAGCAACAATATGTCTAATTTCTTTACTCTGCTTATTAATATGCTGAATAACCTCCTCACCGTTTGTACCTAAAATACTTAGGTAAACTTTAGCAAAAGACATATCTGTTGTTACCCTAACCACAGTAACTGTAATAAAAGCACCGCCAAACATTGATTTAGATTCACGCTGAAACAATGTAGCTAAATCTTGTTTTAGCACATTTCCTACCTTTTGTTGTCTTCTTGTTTCCATATTTATCTAACTAAATGTTTTTTTAACCTAATTAAGATTAGGTTTACTTATTTTTACAGAAATGATATTAAAAAACCATTTGTGTAATAACACCACAAGTACAAAAATAATTTTTTAATTTCGTGTTCGAAAGAAATTATTAAAAAAGCACAATATTTATTACAAACATACTTTTATTAAAAGTAAAATTTAACACAATGAAAAAACTAATTTCTACATTAACATTCTCTTTAGTCTTAATGTTAGGTTTATTATCACCTCAATTAGCTAAAGCAGATACAATTACTAACTCTTCTGTTGTAACAGCAACTGCTACAACAACATTAAGTGTTGACAAAATCGAAATTGAAGAGATTCCTGTCGCAAAAACTGATATTGGAGAAAATGAAGCTCCAGGTTTTACGCAAGTAATTAAGCAGCGTTTTATTGAAGGTGGAGTTGAATTCATGATTTCGGTTTTACTTTGTTTAATTCTAGGAATTGCAATATCAATTGAAAGAATTATCTACTTAAGTTTATCTACTGTTAATACAAATCAGCTCTTACAACAAGTTGAAGAAGCTTTATCATCAGGAGGAATAGAAGCAGCTAAGGAAGTTTGTAGAAATACAAGAGGACCAGTTGCATCAATTTTTTATGATGGATTAACAAGAGCAGATGAAGGAATTGTTCAGGTTGAGAAAGCCGTTATTGCAGGAGGATCTGTTCAAATGGGGTTAATGGAGAAAGGAATTTCTTGGATTTCATTATTTATAGCGCTTGCTCCAATGTTAGGTTTCTTAGGAACTGTATTAGGTATGATTAACGCATTTGATTCCATCGCTGAAGCAGGAACAGTTGAACCAGCTTTAATGGCCGGAGATATTAAGATGGCTTTAATTACTACAGTAGCAGGTTTAATTGTAGCAATATTCTTACAAGTTTTTTACAATATCATTATATCAAAAATTGATAATTTGGTTAACGCTATGGAGAATGCCTCAAATGTATTTGTGAAAATTGTTCAACAAAAAATAGCTTAATCTATAATTACTATCATTATGGAAAATGCATTAAAAATCGGGAAACACTCCCTAATTGGTCTCGTTTGGCTAGTAATCGTTTTAGCTTGGTTTGATTTTATATCAATAGATGCTTTGATTACCTTTTCAATTGTCTTATTCTGGATTATTGGAGCTGTAACAGTTGGTTTTGCCATCTTTAATATTTTCGAGAACCCCAAAACAGGTCTTAAGTTTATAATCGGCGCAGTCGCTCTAATTATCATTCTTAGTATTAGTTTCGGTGTTTCTGATACTGTACTTGATGAGAATGAAGAGGTCATTGCTGGAAGCCAATTGGCAGAAGCAGGGATTTACACGTTGAATATTTTATCAATTTCAGCACTTATAGTTATCGTATTAGCTGAAGCTAAAAGAATACTTAAACTTTAAGTAATGGGTAGAAGATTAGCTCCTGAAATAAATGCTGGTTCGATGGCTGATATTGCCTTCCTACTTTTAGTATTCTTTATCGTAACGGCAGAAATGTCTAAAGAAGAAGGGATACTACAAATTCTTCCCGAGAAGGTAATTGACAATGGACCAACTGAACCTGTAAAGGAAAGGAACGCAATAAGAATTTTCATGAATGAAAATAATGATATTTTATTCGAAGACCAAGTTGGTTTAAAAATGTCGGCAATTCCTAAATTACTAAAAGAGCAAATTTTAAACAGGTCTGGAAATCCAGAGATGCCAGAAAACAGATTAGTAACTAGAGGGGAACTTCAAGTAATAATAGATAAAAACAAAGCTCGTTTAGAAAAAGCGGATGAGACTAAAGTGAAATCTATCACGAAACAACTTAAGAAGTCTCAATTAAGACTAAAGGCTTTGGAGATCTTCGGCTCTGATTTTAAGAAATCAAATCATGTAATAAGTATAACACCTGATAAAGGGGTGAAATATGGTTCTTACATCAAGTTAAAAGATATGATTGCTCAATCATACCGTGAACTAAGAAGTGAGTTGGCTAAGGAAAAGCTTGGTAGAACTTGGAAAGATTTAACATTGGAAGAAAAAAGAATGCTCGAAATGGTTTACAAGAAAAACGTTTCTGAAAGTCCAATCGAAAAAAACTAAATACGAATGTCTAAATTCAATAAAAATAAAAAGAAGAAAGATGGGCCAGGAATAACTACGGCTTCACTTCCTGATATTGTATTTATGTTATTGTTCTTTTTTATGGTAACAACCAAAACTAGAACAAACGACTTATCTATTTCGATTTCATTACCTAGTGCTACTGAAACTGGAATTTTAGATGATAAAACTCCAACTGCTTATGTCAATATCGGAGTTCCTGTAAAGGCACTTCAAGATTTATATGGAGATAATCCTAGAATTCAATTAAACGATGCAATATTAGATGCATCTGATGTAGTTGGCTTTATTGAAAACAAAAGAGCTTCAATAGAAAAGAGTTTTGAGATGGCTCAACCTGGTGTTGGAAAAGCTAAAGCAAGTAAGATGATTGTTTGTCTTAAGGTTGATCAAAACGCTCAGTTAGGAACATTAGATGAAGTAAGAGAAGAACTGAAAACGGCTAAAGCTTTAAAAATTAATTACGTTGTAAATAAAGCGAATTAACGCTACTTTACTTCTCGATTAACTTAAGTGATTCCATAAATCTATTACTCGATACATTTCCTACTTTCTTTGTTTCAGAAATTATTTGAAGCATGTATACCGTATTCTTAACAAGGTAAATTCTCAAGGCTATAATAAACATTCCATCATTGAAATCTATCGTTACCTCTTTTCCTGGATAACCACTCAAGCTTAAATCTTTTTGAGTTAATATTTTACCTTTTACTTTAGATACTGCTCCTCCAATTGCACTTTCAAAAAAGCCATCAATTCCATCTTTATCCTCCGAACTAACACTACCCTCTGGATATACAGAATGAATAACCATATAAATAATATTATCATCACCCTGCGCAGGTGTATGTGAAAACATATCCATTTTTAAATCTCCTAATTCTGATGGAACTATTTGATTTGTTATCGTTACTTTCCCTGGAGTTAAAGCTGTAAAACCTGATGCTTCACCATGAACAATTTCCCACGCTTTAACAATTGGTTTATTTACTTCCTCTTCTCTTTTATTCCTAGTTATTACTAACTCACTTTCTTCTTCTTTTGAAACGCTTACTTGACTGATTTTATACCCTTTCTTTTCTAGCAGTTGTAAAATTCCATTTTCTCCATGTAAGTGTAAATTACCAACAAGAATAAACTCAGTCTTCTTATCACTTAAATAAGCATCAATCTTAGGAATCCAATTGTTATTACGATCTAGAAACATGGATTTATACATTGCTGGATATTCCCGTTTCATATCTTTTAACTGCTTTACGAAGTATTTTCTTTCTCCTTTTTTCCATGCAGCAATAATTTTTAAAAAATCACTTTGAAGTTTTTTAAAATCTTTAAGTGATGACAATACATATTCCGATTCGTTCCCCTCTCCTAAAGAAGTTATTAGATTAATTTGGAATTCAGCAGACTCAAGGGCTCCGATTTCTTTACCGTTCTTCTTTCCATGAATATCATAATACTTATCAACCCCGTCTTGCTTTACACCAATCTTCTTTAACCCTTGCATTGTTAATGTTAAAAGAACCATTGAAGGTTTATACTTTTGCATTTTATCCACTGAAACATTTAGTTTCTTAGATTCCTTTACCAACTTATCATAAGCATCTTTTGATAATTCACTTTTCAAAGTTCGGTCATCAGAGTAAATGAATTTTTTCATCATTTCTGCAACAATATCTGGATTTGACATCTCATCTATATTTGTCTCAAAAACTAGCTGATCAGCAGCTTTAAATGCTTTTTCAAATTCGATTGGCAAAGGATAATCAACATCTCTTAATACATGAATAGTTCCCCCAATATATACTGTAGAACTATCACTTTCTACTTTCCAGACTGAAGATTGAGCAGAAATAATTTTAAAACTTGATAAAACTAGAAGAAAAAATATTGAGATTTTATTTTTCATATTATTTTGATTTAGAAATGAATTTCAAATCATTTCTTTTTGCTTTCAAAACCAAAGTTAGTTATACCTTCTCATAATGCCAACCTGAGAAGCCAAATGAATCAAAACTAATTTTCAAGTTACATGAATATCATTTTTCTAAAAATGAATCTATCATGCTAAAAAAATGACATCTCATAAAGCAACCTTAAAACATTTTATTAGTCTTGCTCAGTATAAACTAATAAACACAAAATTATGAAAATCAGCACTAGATTAATTTTAGGGACATTTATCGCCGGGATAGCGTTAACGTCTTGTAATAAAGAAAAAGATGATTCTACAATCTCTACGGAAAACAACACATTAGCAGATGCCGCTTTTGGGCATTTAAATGATGTTGTAGATACAGAAGTTGAAATTATTGAAGACAATATCTACGGAACGCAAAAGACTACAGCTATAGGAGATTCCTGCGCAAACATTTCATTTACATTTAGTAATGATAGTTCTTATATCGATTCAATAATTATCGATTATGGAACACTAGGATGTGAATGGCAAGGTAGAGTTAGAAAAGGAAAAATTATAATAACTCAAAACGGGAAAAAATCTGTAACTGGGACAATCACTAAAGTGGAAGTTGATCAATTCTTCATTGATGATTACCAACTTGAAGGTGTGAAATTAATCGAAAATTTAGGAGGAACTTTAATTCCATTCAAATTCGAAAATCATGTTCAAGTAATTGGCGGAAAAATTACAAGTCCAGATGGTACAAAAACGTTCCAATGGAATGCCGATAAAAACCACACTTTAGGTTTAAATGGTGGAATCCCTTACTTATTAATGGAAGGTACTGTAAATGGAATAAACACAAATGGTGTAGCATTTACAATTAACACAACTTCTCCGTTAAAAGCTGTTTGGGGATGTCCAAGAATAGTTGAAGGAACTTTAGAAGTAACGCCAGCTGGTTTTGCAACTAGAACTTTAGATTATGGTAATGGAACTTGTGATTTTAAAGCAACAATTACGGTAAACGGAAATACAAAAAACATTATTCTTTGGTAAAAAGAATAAACACATAAAATAAAAAATCCCGGCTCATATGAACCGGGATTTTTTTTGTTTGATAGATATTTTCTTTTGAAACTTATAAAGTCTTTAAATAGTCTGTAAAGCTGGTGTCATCGTCAAGCTCCCACTTCTTTTTCAAACGGTACTTCCTTTTTTCAACTGCAGCAACAGAAATCGTGAGTAGTTCTGCAATCTCTTTATTTGATTTTCCCATTCTAACATAAGAACAAAATAATAAATAGGATTCACTCAACTTAGCATCCTTATCTTTTAACTTTTGGAAGAAGTTATTGTTCTTTTGATCAAAATGAACTTGGAAGTTATCCCAATTACTTTCATCATCCAAATTAGTAGAAATACTCCTTTTTAGAGATGTAACTTTCGTTCTTTCTTCATGTTCCATTTCTTTTGATAAAGAATCCAACTTACCTACAACACTTGCCAGCATTTCCTTTTTCTGAGTATACGACAATGCCATATATGCCAATTCATTTTCCTTATTTCGAAGTTCAATTTCCAGCTTCTCAGCATTATGTAATTTTTCCTTAATCTCAAGCTCCCTTTCCTTTTCAGCTTGTAATATTTTGGCTTGTTTATCGAAGCGTTTTTTAATGTAGAGCGCAGCTATGATTAACATAATAAAATAACCAAACTTAGCTACTCCGGTTCTATACCATGGTGGTAATACAACAAACATATAAGATTCACTACCTAAAACACTATCTCCTTTCTTTGCTCTAACAACAAAGGTGTAATCACCTTCTTTTAAATTAGTGTATTCCCTGTAGTTAACCTCTTTTACTGCTTGCCATCCAGTAATAGAATTTTTATTTACGATTAATTGCGTTTCGTAAACTACTTGATCCATCTCACCAAATGCAGGAATTGAGAATGTAAATCGAAAGTTATTATGTTCAAAAGGATAAGATAATAGTGTATTTGGTTTTCCATTAAATAATAACGAATCTACATTATCTCCAAGTAATTCAACTTCTCTAATCAAACAATTAATACTCTCTGATTTCTTATTCGATTTAGGTTCATATATAGCAAAACCTTCTTGTGTTCCAACAAGATATTTATTGGGTGATATTTTATTGAAAAATTCAGCAGAACCAACTAGATTACTTTTTAAATATGAAACTGGTGTGCTTTTTAGAACCCATTTATCATTTACCTTATGAACGATATACGCTTTATCTTTATAAATCCCATAGATTCCGTTTTCATCGTACTTCCTTGCTCTTCTAATATACTTGTATACCTCACTAAATGAATCATCTCTAATTAGAGAATCATTATCTAAATAATACATTCCTCCAAATGTTGTAATATATATCTTGTTTTCAAAGTAAAATATATCATTAAAATAATCCGGACTAAACTTATATTTAGTAGCATAATTAATTACAGATATAGCAGAATCTCTAGATGAATTAAGCTCTACACGATATAATCCTTTATTACCTTGGATCGCCCAAACAACTCCTTTGTGATCAACTTCAAGAACTCTTGAAGATTCCTTATAACCAGCTATATTACTTTTAAAAGTCCACTTTCCGTTTTCGAAAACATACCTACTTGCTCCTAAGTAATGACCAATAAATGCTTCGTTTTTTTTGAACTTTTCTGAAGTTGACCAAACCCATGACCCTTTATTATCGTTTGGCGAAATCATTACGGGTTTCCCTTCAATAAGCGTGTACGTCTCATCTGATTGTGAGATTATTAAACTCCCATTCGAAACTGACAAATCGTTAATTGTATTTTCTGGAAGACCATCAATTTTAGTGAACTTCCTTATTTCGTCAAGACCTTTCTCCCAGTTATCCATAACGTATAAACCATAAGAAGTTCCAATATAAAGTTGCTCGTTATACACAACTCCACTATACCCCATCCCTTCAAAGCCTTGAGATTTTGTGATATACTTAATAGGAGAATTCCATTTTAACATTCCAATTCCATTATTATATGCTATCCAAACGTTACCAGACTTATCTAGGAATAGGTGATTAATATAATTATCTTCTAATCCATGTTTCGTAGTTAAATTCCTTAAGATCTTTCCCGAAGAGTTTAAAACATATATCCCCCTATTTACAGTCCCTAACAAAAACTCATCATCTGAAATTTTCAAAACAGAAGTTATTTCAGAGTTTCCAATAATAGTATTTGCTTCTTCGAATAATTTTGAATTACTAGTTGATCTAATTCCAAATTTCCCGAAAATCACATAATCTTTATTAATCCATTGAATCGAATTCACAGATTCAATAGAGTTTTCACTGAGAAAAACAGATGCTTTATTATTTTTAATACTTCCTAGTCCCTTACCTTCTTCCCAATAAACTAATTCATTGTTAATAGGAATTAAACTTTTCACTAAACTAGTATTTGAAAAGCCTGTTAATTCAATAATTGAATCTGATTCAGCCATATAAAGTCTAGACTTTGTCATGAAATAAATCGCCCCCTCAAAAGAAACAGCTTTATAAATCTGCCCAAATTCTGTATCTCCAATTATTTTGTCCTTTAATGATATATATATCGTTTTCTGAGTACTGTCTTTCCCTAGATATCCAAACTCAGATGACGAACCAACATATATTCTTCCATTATCATCTTTCGCGAAGCTTAAAGCACTTTTACCATTAACCAAAGGAATCTTCCTAAATGAACTCCCGTCGTATTCAAGTACACAATAAGCATTCGCTATATATATCATTCCTGACGAATCCTGTGTGAATCCGTAATTAATAGAATGACTTTGATAATCTGTAGTTGTAAAATTAACTATATCAGGAACTGAGGCAAATCCAGCTACATTGAATAATAAAGTAAATACAACTTGAAATATAACGTGGGTTTTCATCATAATAAAATGTATGTCTCTCTAATTTAAACGATAATATTTCACCGTGAAAGTTTAGATCAAAAATAATAGGTTTATTGAAGCAGACAAAAATCAGACACCTTTAATTTTTAATATTTAAATTGAATCATACAATGAGAAAAAAAACATCAAGATCACATCGTAACAAACTAACAAACAACCCAATAAGAACTGTCTCATGATTGTCCTCTAACATTTTAACTAATGTCTCAAGGTAGTCCTGCATTATTTTAGCGTTATCAAAAATTGAAATCTATATTTGATGAGCATACAATTATTCATTGTAGGTTTTAAAAAAGGTTAAAAGAACAGAAGTTAAGGTCTGTTCTTTTTTTTTAGACAATCAAGAAACTCAATATATTTAAAATCCGAATTCCCAAATCCGTGTTAACGGTAACTAAAAGGGTTCCAAGTAGCCCTTTTAGTTTTTATCTCATTATCAATAAGACGTTCTTTCAAAACTTACCCATCCTCGCAAAGCGCGAGGATTTTTTTTTGCAAAAAATGCAAATTTCTTTTTTCATCAGTAAAATTTAATTGAAAATAAGTCTTGAATTCGGTCAACTTTGTATCATAAACTAAAAACAAATATTATGAAAAAGTTAAACTTATTACTCGTACTTATTGCATTTACATTTATAGGAAAAGCTGCTGAAAGAGTTGCAGTATTAAATTTCGATATTATAGGACAAGCACTTACAAAACAACAATTCATTTCAATTACAAGAACAGAAATCGCAAAACTTGACACATTCCAAGTATTAGACAAATACACAGTTCAAGAGGTATTTGATGCAAATCCAGTAGATTTAGAAAAATGTTATGGTGTTAAATGTTTAACAGAAATAGGAAAAAAACTAAATGTAAAGTATGTAATTGCAGGAACAGCAGAGGTAATCACTGATAAAGCAATTATTACATTAAGATTAATAGATATCGAAAATGAAACTGTCGTAAAAACTTCATATTCCGAATTCATATGGTCTGAAGCAAACTCACAAAGATTAATTCAAATGGCAGTATTTAAATTATTTAACAGAGGAATCGATCGTAGATTAAAAAACTTATACGACTATGAAACTGTTAAAGAAGCTGCATTTGAAGGTCCAGAAATAATAAAATACAATTTATCAGGACCACGTTTCGGAGGAGCATACCAAACTGGGCTAATGGAAAATATCATAACAAACGGGACAAATAGCGGTGGATTTAACAAAAATCCATTTGTGACTGTAATAGGATACCAAATGGAAAAGCAATATTTATTCACAGGTGCATTCCAAGCAGTATTTCAAATGAATTTTTCTTTATCAGGTCTAGACCAACAAATGGCGATACCTTCAGTATCGATATTAAACGGATTCAGATCTTCAAAAGGGGGATGGGAATTTGGATTTGGTCCATCGTTTAGATTTAGAAAAACAGCAGAAGGATTTTATAGAGATGGAGAATGGAATTTAGTTAACGAAGCTTTACCAGGTGAAGACATTGAAAAAGAATTTCGTTTAGATAGCAGAGGAAGTTTAAAATTCATTAGTTCATGGGTATGGGCAGTAGGAAAAAGCTTTAAAGCTGGTAATATGAATATTCCTGTAAACTTATATACGATTCCTGATAAGGACGGGTGGCAGTTTGGAATTTCAATGGGATATGCATTACATATGTAAAATCCAATAAAATATAAAAAGGCAATAAGGGTAAACTCTTATTGCCTTTTTTATATTTTAACATCTGAAAAACCTTTCAAATCATTAAAATAAGGAAATACATATTTAGAAATTCCCTTTAAAAAAGGATAACAAATTGAATCATTAAGTATTGATGTATCAACCAAGTTGAATTTAGTATTTACATTTTCAAAAAACAACAATACAACTGCTAAGATTAAAATAGTTTTACAAGCACTAAAAAGAGCACCTCCAATTTTATTAAAAAGTCCTAATGCAAGAATATCAATAAACTTACTTAAAAGCTTCCCCAGAAAATACATACCAACCAAAACACCTAAGAATGTTACAGCAAATGCAAGTAAAGGAATATCTAATTGGAATTTCTCAAATAACACTTCTGATGTAATGTGAGAAAACTTTACCCCTGCCCAAACTCCAAGTACTAAACCAATGAGTGTTGCTATACTTAAGACTAAACCCTTGGTAAATCCTTTGTACATTCCAAATAGTAATGGAATTAATACTGCCAAATCAAAATAATTAAATTCCACTTCCTGTAAAAACTTTTATAATATTAGATGAAAGATCCAATTTATACGCTGGATTTTCACGACTCTTTTTTCTAATTGCATGATTAGCATGATACAAGTCGCTAATAATTTCACACCCTATCCTTCGATCACTACTTTTCTGTTTTAAAACTCCTTTTATTTCTAATAATGTCATTTTCTGCATAAAAACTGGAAGATGTTCTCTGACCAAATTTTTATAATTCACCTTTCCGGCATCATATAGATCTACCAAATCCCAATTAGATTTTACATTTTTATAATAGCACCCAACTTTATAAATCGACCGTGTTCCTATAACTTTAACTCCTATATTTTGAGCATATGAATCAATCAGTTTTATACGATTAAGCTGATCAAGTCCAATAGAATTGAAAGGGATATAAGTTGAATTTAAAAAATCATTTTCTTCTGCAATCCTTTTTAAACTGGCTTTAATTTGACCACCCACTTTTTCATTTAAATATTGAGGTATTATCGTAATAATTCTACCTCCGGATAGTTCTGTTAAATGTTGCCAATACGAAAAGGCCTTATCTTTCTTCTTATGAAAAACGTATAATAAATTAATTGCGATATTTTTCTTTTTAGCTTTCTTACATGCTTTTTTTGCTAATTCATATTCATCCTTAATAGTCCCGTTACCAATCGCAAATATTTGCTTTTTAACACCTGAATCCATATCCCAGTTTAACTCATCAATTGCCACTTTTAAAGCTGTCCCTACTTGATTATCTGCTAAACTACTTGTTAATGTCTTACTGTTAACATATTCAAAATAATTAGAGGGATCATCTTCAAAATCTTGCAATACTTTAACATACCTATTGTCCTTTCCAAAAACCTTACTTGAAAACCCTACAATAGCCAACTCTAATCTTGTATTTGGGTTCTTATGTTCAAATTCAATATAAAATTCCCAGAAATTATTTCGAACAGCATCAGAGATATGTTGAGCACTCTTTGAAAAATCAACACATAACACTAATTGAGCCTTCTTTTTAAACGCACCAGGTTTGGGGTGAAATGAAAAGAACATTCCAACAAACAAAAATAATATGATCCTGATTTTAACTCTCAATTGTAAAAATTCATAATAACCTTAGTTAAACTTACTCAAATATTAAACTCGATGTTCAATGTTTTCGATTAGTTATCAAAAACAAAGTCGTTAAAAATTATTTTTATAATACGATTTCAATAATCACTATATATAAATTTTAATAAGGTTAACTTTGTAAATATGAAACACTCAAAATTTTGTTCTGTTGTAATAATCTTACTTTTCACCTCATTTATTGGGAAAGCAAGTAACGATTCTATTTTCACTTTTTGGAACATTAAAGAAAGTAATAAGGGAAAGATGTTTCTTTACTGGGGATATAATAGAGCTGCATATTCAACATCCGATATTAAGTTTAAAGGAAGAGATTTTGATTTCGAATTAAAAGATGTAAAAGCGAATGACAGACAGACTCCCTTTAACTGGAATGAATATTTCCACCCATCTAATCTAACTATCCCGCAAACCAATTTAAAATTTGGATATTTCTTTAGTGATAAATACAGCTTTTCAATTGGTGTTGATCACATGAAGTATGTGTTGGATAATTCTCAAATTGGAACAATTACGGGAACAATTACGGGAACAATACACGATGGAGTTTATAATCAAGATCAGAAACCTTTAGACATAGGTTTTATAACCTACGAACATACTGATGGATTGAATTATCTAAACATCGAATTTAACAGGTTTGACGGCTTGGTTAAAACAAAAAAATGGTTCCATTTACAATCTGTTTTAGGTGTAGGTGCTGCAGCCTTAATGCCAAAAACAAGAGCTATTTTAATGGGAAGAGGTCATCACGATGAATTTCACTTAGCAGGTATTGGAGTTAATATAAAAACTGGTTTGAATTTAAGTATTGGAAAGTATTTCTTTATCCAAACGGAAGGAAAATTAGGATATATTAATATGCCCGATATTCGAATAACTGAATTTAGTGATGAAAAAGCTAGTCAACAGTTCACATTTGCTGAGTATACAATTTTAGTTGGATTAAGCGTGAAAATAAAATAAAATTTTAATCTAGATAAGACCTTGGATCTAGCAACTCTAACCCGCATTCATCTAATTCCAAGCCAACTTTTTTCGAAAAAGTATAAAGCGCATCAGACACTTCTTTTTCATTAATAAGTTCTGATTTTGAAAGGATAACTAATAACCCAAACTCTTCACCTATTTTACAAGATATCCCTGCATAGCTTTCAACGCTCATCTCAACAAGTAATTCATCTTTAGGAAATAACTTCGCTACATTTTTAGGATAAACAGATGTCCCTAATTTAGCAACGACTTCACAAGGTGTATGATTTAAATCGTAGATTAAGGCATTGAATGAATTGTTCTCTCTTATGTAAACAATAGACTGGACATTATGTTTCTCTCTATAAACTTTTCCGATTAAAACATAATCAATATCTAGTGATTTAGAAAAAGCTAACATCAATTCTTTATAAAATTGAACTCCTTTCAAATTATCAGAAATATCAGAGCTATTTTTTCCTGCCTTCACAAGACAATTATACACAATTAAACTTTGTATTTCAAAAAATTACAAACCTTTAAACTCAGATTCATAAACGCAATTTTCGGATTTCCATTCCTTACAATACCAGTATGTGTATGTTCAAAAACTTCAATTAATTCAAGAATATTCCCCCCATGGATAAATTGCGCGAACTTAGCGTTAAATACCGACTCCTTATGGTGAAGTCTATTTAAATCTTTTGATGCGTAATTGTAAATAATACACTCCCTGAAAATCCTCATTCCGTACTCCAAAAACTTTTTTTGTTTTTCTCGCCCAAAGTCTTTTTTTGCAATTTCGTCAACTAATTTGTTCAATTTCAAGAAATCAACCGTATAACACAACCTCATCCAAGTCTGGAAAATTCCGATAAAATATTCATCTCCATCTGGATTTTTCAACAATTGAATAGCTTCATAAAAGTTACCACTAGACATTTTAGCAAGCGACTGAGCTAAATCAACAGGTACTCCTTCTTTATCCAATAAACCTTGTTCAACATCAGCATCTGATAAATCTCCAACTTTTATAAGTTGAACCCTAGATATAATCGTAGCTAGAAGCTCATCTGTATTATGTCCAACCAATAAAAAAAGTGAATTAGGATTCGGTTCTTCTAAGATTTTAAGAATTTTATTAGAACAATCATTATTCATTTTCTCTGGCCACCAGATGATGTTAACCTTAAACTTAGCCTCGTAATTTTTCAGGGAAAAAGACTTGATAATATCTAAGCTGTCCTCCTTATTTAGGATAGCCTGTTTATTTTCAATTCCCATAAAATCTCCCCAAGAAGAAAGATTAAAGTATTCATTCTCTTTTACAAAATCAATCCAAACCTTCGTAAGTTTTTTACTGCTCGGTTTTTCTTTTACAAAAGAAGACGTTGCTGTTGGAAAGAAAAAATTAAGATCAGGATGTTGTAAATTAGTATACTTAATACAGCTACTACATTTCCCGCAAGAGTCTTTTTCAACTGGAGACAAACAGTTCACATATTGAGCATATGCTAATGCCAATTGGAAGTTACCTCCACCCTCTTTACCCAAAAACAATTGAGCATGGCTAATCCTTCCCTTACTAACACTATCAATTAAGTGTTCTTTTAAATCGCTATGTCCTACAACATCTTTAAAAAGCATCTTACTCAAAGATAATATTCAGTTCGAGTATATATTATAAAGTTGAACCTTTTTTTTCATGTTATCATAAACATTCGTTAAATTTGAGAGAGCTCCAAGCGAGTAATCAATTCGAAAACCTAATTTACGATATTATGAAAACAGTAAAAGATTATAATTTCTCAGGAAAGAAAGCAATAGTACGTGTTGATTTCAATGTCCCATTGGATGAAGATTTTAATATAACGGATGATACTAGAATTAGAGCTGCTGTTCCAACTATCAAGGCTATTTTAGAAGGTGGTGGAAGTGCAATTTTAATGTCTCACTTGGGTCGCCCTAAAAATGGTCCAGAAGATAAGTCTTCATTAAAGCATATTCTTTCTAAGGTTTCTGAAAACATAGGTGTTGAAGTAAAATTCGTAACTGATTGTATCGGAGCTGATGTTGATGCTGCTGTAGCTGATTTAAAAGCCGGAGAAGTTTTATTACTTGAAAACTTACGTTTTTATAAAGAAGAAACGGCTGGAGATAAAGCATTCAGTGAAAAACTAGCAAGTATTGCTGATTGTTATGTTAACGATGCTTTTGGAACTGCACACAGAGCGCATGCTTCTACAACAATTATAGCTGAATCTTTTCCAAATGACAAAATGTTTGGATTATTATTGGCTGGTGAATTAGAAAGTATTGATAAAGCACTTAAAACAGGAAAAGGTCCATTAACTGCAATTATGGGAGGATCTAAGGTTTCATCTAAAATTCAAATCATTACTCAACTTTTAGATAAGGTGGACAATTTGATTATCGGTGGAGGAATGGGATATACATTCTCTAAAGCAAAAGGTGGTAAAATTGGTAATTCAATTGTTGAAGACGATTTCTTAGATACAGCACTAGATATCTTAAAGCAAGCTAAAGAAAAAGGTGTAAATATTTATTTACCTGTTGATTCAGTTATCGCTGATGATTTTTCTAATGACGCAAATACTCAAATCGCTGCAGCAGGAACAATTCCTGATGGTTGGGAAGGTTTAGATTGTGGACCGGAATCAAGAGAGATTTTCGGAAAAGTAATCGAAGCTTCTGGAACAGTTCTTTGGAACGGACCAGTTGGAGTTTTTGAATTAGATACTTTTGGAAATGGAACTAAAGCAGTTGCTAATTCATTAGTTACAGCTACTGAAAACGGTGCATTTACTTTAATTGGTGGTGGTGATTCAGTTGCAGCAATAAACAAATACGGTTTAGCTGATAAAGTTTCTTACATCTCAACTGGAGGTGGCGCTTTACTTGAATTATTAGAAGGTAAAGTTCTTCCTGGAGTTGATGCAATTTTAAAATAAGATTCATTAAAACATATATTTAGAAAAAGGGAGCACCATTAGGTACTCCCTTTTTTTTGTACTTAACTGTCATGTTCTAATATTAATCGTATCTTGATATCGGATTAGGGATTTATTAGGGGTAATTATGAGAGTATTAGTTTCAGCACTATTACTTGTAATTAGCGCATCAACACATGCATTGACGTTTTCATACGGGCGATACACGGGTGATGATGCGGCTACGCAAGCAATAACAGGATTAGGTTTTCAACCAGATTTATTAATTGTAAAAGCCGATGGCGCCTATCAAGGCTGGATGGTTCACAAAGACATGTCTGATGGTGATGCTAAAGGAATGGTTGGTTCTTCTGCTTTAGTAACTGATAGAATTTCAACTTTAGATGCTAATGGTTTTACTGTTGGAACTCATGATGAAGCTAATAAAAATGCAGTCATTTACTATTTTATCGCTTTCGATGCCACTTCCGATTTTGTTTTAGGAAGTTTTGTTGGTACTGGCGCTGAAACTATTTCCGGTTTGAGTTTCCAACCAGACATGGTTTGGCTAATGGGAAGTGCTGCTGGTGATAATGGAACTGCAGTGCTTAGATCCGATTTACATGATAACGCAACATTAGCATGGGACGGCTACGATGCCTGGGATCATATTGGAAGTTTTACTTCTGATGGGTTTACTTCAAACTGGAGAACAGATGGAAGTAACACATATTATTGGGTTGCAGTAGACGAAGGAGCATCTGGATTTGAAACTAATGAATTCACGGGGAATGCAACTGATGATCGAGAAATTACTGCTCCCGGATTTCAACCCGAATTCGTTATGTTAATTGGAAATGGAGGTAATGATCCACAATTTAGACTGGGAAACATGGCTATTGATCAGTCAATGGGATTTGCTGCTTCTGGATTAGCAAATAATGGAATTCAACTAACAACCCCCACCGGTTTCCAAATTGGAGATGATAGTAAAGTAAACGGAAGTTCAACAAAAACAACTTGGCTTGCCTATGGTGGAGGTACGAACGTATTACCAGTTGAGCTTACAAAGTTTAATGTTTCTAGTATAGATAACAACGCTGTTCAAATTGAATGGGAAACTGCATCGGAACTTAACTCATCTCATTTTGAAGTTGAAAGAGCATCGGACGGAAGTAATTTTGAATCAATAGATCAAGTTCCATCTTCGGGAACTAGTTTTGAAACTCAAACTTATGAAGTTATTGATTATGAACCAATAGATGGAATTAATTACTACAGATTAAAAGCCGTAGATATCGATCAATCATTTGAATACTCTGATATTAAAACAGTTTCTTTAAATCCAATTAACTTATCTAAAATTACAAGTTTCCCCAATCCAGCTATTGATCAAATCAGCTTATCTTTTAATTCCTTAGTTGGAGAAACTTACTTATTAAAGATTTCGGATAGTAATGGATTAACAATATATTCAGCGAATCTCCTAGGATTTGAAGGTCCAAATGAGGTTAATTTTAATATCAGTACCTATCCGCAAGGAATGTACTTTATAACAATATTATCTTCGACTAATAAAAAGCTTCAGGCCGTCAACTTTATTAAACGCTAAACAATCTTAATACTGTACTTATTAAGTAAACCTGTAACTTCAGGTAGTGAGAATTTGGCGTTCTTGATCTTATTATTTTCGGGATCAATCGTATAATTAAATGCCGTTGTAAAGTTTGAATTCATCAAATTCGTTTTATCAAAAAGTGCATTTCCTAAATCACAATTACTGAAAACAGCACCAGATAAATTACTTTCTGAAAAATCAACATCTATTAGCTTACTGTTTTTGAACTCAGTTTTAATTAATCTCATTTTATGGAATGAAGCGTAATTCAAAATACAATCAGTAAATTCAACTTCAAATCCAAAATCATTACAATTTTCAAAACCAATCCCCATTAATTTACAATCTATAAATCTAGCATCTTGAAAAGCTGTTCCAGCTATATTTACCTCACTAAAATTACAATCGCTAAAACTACAATCAATAAATTTTGATTCAGTCAGGTCGGCTTTATTAAAATTACAATTTGAAAAAACACAAAACTCGTATTCTCCTTTCTCAAATTGCTTAATCGAATAATCAATGCCGTTTATTTCTTTCTCATAAAATCCAACCATACTACAACTCCTCCTTTAAAGAAACAAAAATCTCATCGTTCTTCATTGAAATCAATAAGGTTCCTCCTGTAAAGTTTGTGTAATTTAAACACTCTTCAACCCTTAAAAAAGCAATTCCTTTTTCAACCCACATATTCTCTTTAATCTCGATTTTCCAATCAGAATGATCACAGATACTAAGTAGAGATAAATATCGCTCAATAATTTTAACTTCATCATTTAGCATGATACTATCATCCTGTTTCCTATAGAGCTTAAACCTTAACACTTTTGATAGTGATGTAATAGACTTTACAATATTCTGAGGTTCATCTATCTCTTTTTCTAATTGTTGTAGTACACCTTCTACAAAAGGGAAACTCATCCCAACCTTTAATTCATTAATCTCATTATCTCGCTTTTGCATATAAAGTCTGTGTGCAACTTTAGTATTTTTAACCCATTGAAATACCATTCTACTTCCAGTACTAAAAGTTATATAAAAAAATGAGATATGAATAACAGCTCCAATTTTGCTTGTTGAATTAACAATACTTGGAGTTATAAAAACATTTGGAAATAAATCATATAATGGATAACAAGTTGCAAAATGAATTAACGAATAACTAACTACCCAAATGAAAACTCTCGTAAATGTAATTTTATTAAGAATGTTTGGTACAAGGATAAAATAATTAAAATAGAATGGAATAGCAAAAATCAAGGTGCTCATGATTTGTATACCTATGGGTGCAGTTGTAAATAATGTATTCACAAATACGTTAAAAATCCAAAAGGAGAAATGGCATATTATAATAATCGAACTCTTATTCATTCTCTATAGAAATTTTAAGGTTCACATTATATGTTTCATTTGAATTGGTAATAGATAAATCATGCTTGTCAGGATAAACAAATTCCAATCTTTTTTTAACATTCAGGTTAACAATTCCAGATCTTACTTCTACATTTTTAATCAAATTATTTTCTACAGAAAAAACCAATACTCCGTCTACTACTTGACAACCAATTTTAATTAATCCTGTTTCTGTTAAATCACCATGTTTAAAAGCGTTCTCTATAAATGGCAATAGCAACATAGGTTCAACTTTATATTTCTCCATACTTTTTGTAGGGAATGATAATTCGATTGGAACAGTGTATCTTATTTCATGCAAATTGATAAAACTTCGTAAAAAATCAAGCTCATCTTTTAAAGAAACTTTTTCTCCCGTTTTCATTAAAAATGCACTCCCTATTAATCCTCTTAGGTTTTTAATAGCATCAATTGTTTTATCTGATTTAACCATAGCCAAACCATTAATGCAACCTAACACATTAAAGAGAAAATGAGGATTAATTTGAGATTTTAAAAATTCGTATTCTGTCTTTTTCAATTCCTTTTCCAAGGCTAATCTTTCACTAATCCTTAGAACCCAAGTCTCCAGTAATTTCCATGTGAAACTAACACTAAAAAAAAACGAAGATGCCCCTAGTACTCCGTCTAACATATTTCCCCATTTTTTAAAATCAAATGGTGAAAAATGGTTCCATGACCACATTAAAATAACAAAATGTAATAATGTAGCTAGAATTATCCCTATTACGTAATGAATATATTTCCCTTTCGAAAAATATTTAGGATACAGAATGGAATAGTTGACATAAAAATAACCTAAATGAGCTGAAAGGCAAACGATTGATGTAATCCAGAAATATTCACTTCCGTAAGAAGGTAGTTGATAAAAATAGAATACGATCCCTACTTTCACAATCCAAAATAATAAATGATATAGCTTCCTATTTCCCTCCAAATGAATGGTTTGTTTTATCCTATTCGTCCAAATCTCGTAATAAAGATCGTGCAATAAAAATAAAACGATTTACAATTGTACAAAAATACAATTGTAAACAAAGTAATAGTTACTCAGAAACTAACAATAGTATAATACTACACAATTCAACTATAAGAAATAAAAAACTGGTTTACAGATAATTAAACCTCGCTAGGAATGTCGCAAAAATCAACTGCTCCAGTTGAAACATTATACATCGCACCAACAATTCCGATTTCTCCGTTTTCAAGCATTTCATTAAGAACAGGACTTTCTTTCCTTATTTTTTCCATTGCATGTAAAACATTCACTCTTGCAACTTCATTTACATAAGGTAGATTCTTAGAGTTCTTTTCCCCTTCAACATTTTGAACTGCTTCAACCGCCGGCTGAATTTTATCTAACATACTTGTCAAATTCCCTAATTCCACATGATCACAAGCACCTTTTACTGCACCACAACTTGTATGTCCAAGAACAACAATCAATTTAGATCCAGCAACTTTACATGCAAATTCCATACTTCCTAAAATATCAGTATTCACGAAATTACCTGCTATTCTAATACTAAAAACATCTCCTAAACCTTGATCAAAAACCAATTCAGCAGAAACTCTAGAATCGATACAACTTAAAATTGCAGCAAACGGGAATTGACTTTCTCTTGTATCATTAACCTGCTCTAATAAATTACGATTAGCTTTTAAATTTTTTTGAAATCTCTCATTCCCAATTTTCAGATACGACAAAGCATCTTCTGGAGTCATTTTAGTTTGCGAATCTTTTGTTTGAGTTCTCATAATTAAAAAAGTAAATTGTATTCACCAATAATAGATCAATAAGAGTAGACAAGCATTAAAACGAGATTAGAATTTACTAAGAAATGAAATTAACAACTTTCTTTTTTAAAAAAGATTTTTATTTCTGTTCCAACACCAATTTCAGATTCAACTTTAATTTCACCACAATGAAGCTTCATAATAATCGAAATAAGTGAAAAACCAATACCTGACCCATTCATTTGTAAAGCATTCTTACCTCTATAGAATGGAATGGTTATTTTCTCTAAATCATCTTTTGAAATTCCAATTCCACTATCCTGAATATAAAGAACATTTCTATCCTCACCTTCAATAAAACTTACATTCACAATCTTATTACCTGAGAATTTACAAGCATTATCAAACAGATTAATAAGTACTGTTTTAAGTAAATTTTTATTACCTCTAATCATCAAATCATTTCCAGAATCATCAATTACTATTTCATTCCCTGGATTGATAAAATCAAAACTACTTTTCACTTCAAACACAAAGTCTTTTAAACTAAGATCATCATATCTTATATCCGCATCCTGACTTAAAACTCGTGATAATTGTAAGAGATTATTAACAGTATTATCTAAGCGTTCCGATTCAATCAATACAACCTTTAAAGCCTTTACGTAATCTTCCCCCTCTCTCTCTTTACTAAGTACAACTTCTGCTTCTCCCATTATCGCAGTTAACGGGTTCTTAATTTCGTGAGCAGCATTGCTAATAAAAGATTTCTGAGCCTCGAAAGCAGCTTCTAATCTATCAAGTAAACTATTAAAAGCTGTTGCCATCTGACCGATTTCATCATTCGGGTTGTAAACACTTAAACGCTCATGAAGGTTTGATGCTTCGATGCTGTTTGCACTTTCTATCTTCTCAGACAATGGTAAAAGTTCTCTCTTTGTAAAAATGAAACTTACCAAGAATATAAATGGGATACCAATAGCGACAAGCAATAATATAACTTGCTTTAAAAAAGATAGATTTTTCAATCCAACAGCATCTGTCGCCGTTACTATAATCAAGTATTTTCTTCCTTTAACATTAAAAACTCTACACCTTCCTTCTCGATTATTGTGATCATATTGAATAACATCAACAGTTTCATGATTTTCAATGAAATCTTCAGGGTAATCATATTTAAATATTAACTCAACACCTTCTATAATCTCTACAACCTCTTCCGTTTCCTCTGACAAAGTATGTAAGAACTGATCTGTAATTTTAGCTAATTCAATAGCACTAAAAGACTCTTTTTCCAAGAAAATCTTTTCGGTTACAACAACCCTTTTTTCAAGGTGATCTTGAAAATCCTCACTCCTATGGTTTTCTGAAAATAGATATACAGTAAATCCAAAACCAATAAAAATTGAACTTGAAATAAGTGAAAAAACTAAAGAAAGTCTTGTTCTAATTTTCATTCTCCGTCTTTAATTGTATATCCCATTCCTATAACAGTTCTAATAATTTTGGGTGTTCCTTTAACTTCAATTTTCTTTCGTAAATAATTGATGTAAACATCAATTACATTCGTTCCCATATCAAAATTAACTTCCCAAACATTTTCTAAAATATCGATTCGAGAAACAACTCTATTCTTGTTATTTAATAAGTACTCAAGAAGATTAAATTCTTTAGCTGTAAGTACAACACTTACACCGTCACGTTTCACTTCTTTTGCATCTGTATTTACTTCAAGACTTCCATGGGATAACAAATGCGTCACTGCCTTCTTGCTAATCGATTTTCGTCTAATCTGAGTATTCATTCTCGCAAGTAATTCTTTAAACTTAAACGGCTTAGCCAAATAATCATCGGCTCCAGTTTCCAATCCAGTTACAATATCATCAGTTGTTGCTAATGCAGTTAACATGATTATTGGTGTTTCAATATGAAACTCATTTTTTAATTTAGAGCATACTTCAATACCATTCATTCCTGGCATTATTACATCCAAAATAATAATACTAAAATCATCTTGAGTAGCTAGCTTCAATCCAGTTGTCCCATCAAAAGCTTGTGTCACTTTAAATCCCTGCTCCTCTAATCCTCTTTTTATAAAGGAAGAAACGTGTTGCTCATCCTCAATCAGTAATACTTTCATGAATTTTAAATAATGATATACTACAAAAATAGAAAGAAAATCTTAAGTGATTCACTAATATATGTTTATAACAAAAAACAATCTATTCCTCTAATATTAAAAAGTGTACGTAACTTCAAAATAATATATTTATAGATTTTAGTATGACCACTGTAATTGGAATTGTAAGTAGTAAAGGAGGAACTGGAAAATCCAGTATTTGCAATCTGTTTGCAATTACTTTAGCAAATAAACCCATTGAAAAAAAGGTTTTAGTTATTGATGCTTCGGATAATAAAAGTTTAAGTTATTTAAATGTTTATAAGGAACAGAGCTTTTATAAAATCGTACAAAACAGTATTGATAATGTGCCTAAGATATTAGCTGCAGAATCGGATAACTTCGATCTTATCTTCATAGACTTTCCTAGCAATAGTGAATTAAATGGATTCAAAACAGCTTCCTTATGTTGTAATCGTTTTATAGTTCCAACAGGCGTTGGAATAATGGATCAAATTGCAACTAAAGAAACACTTTCGGAATTAAACGAAATCAAAAGCCTTAGAAACGCAGCTGGATTTTCTACTTCGGTAATGGTATTGCCTTCAAAAATTAATAATCAAAATGCAGTAAACGAATTATTTGTGTTGCTAGACAAGCAAAAGATTCAACATTTTGAATTTCCATTATTAAACGATGAAGACCTAGCATATTTAATTGAACAAAACAGACCTATTATGGATTATGTTACTGAAGGAATTGATTGGACTTCAGGGCAAGAAATATTTCATAACGTATTTATAGAATTTCATAAACAACTTGAATCAGAATAATCATGGCAAAAGGAAATATTTGGGAAGATAAAAATTTTAGTAAGCTCTCTGAAGGTTTAGAGAAAGTGGTTACTGATAATTTAGTTGAGCCAAGTGCTGTTACTAAAACAGCAAAAAAACGTAATCCTACACTATCTAAAGAAGCAAAAAAAGTAACTAAGTGGAAGGATGGGTTAAAAGATATCGTTAAAAAACCAATGATGATTGAGAAGCATATCCACATAAGAATGAAACGTTACTGTGTAGATAAAGAAATCAATATTTTTGATTACACATGTGATTTGATAGATAGGGATTTAAAAAAGTACGGTTTTTAACTTGATCTCAATTAATTATAGTAAATTTGGGGTTCAATTTTATTGTTATGAATAGTCCGAAAGCAAAAGAGCAAATCCTTAAAGTGATTAGCGATATAGAAAAAGGTGCAGAAGCAGAAGCTGTAGCTAATGAAATGATGGAAATCAGAAAAATTGCTTTAGCAGAAGAAGATCCTTTGATGGTTAAAACTTTCAGGATTATTGCTGATAAAATTAAAGAAGATGAGTCTTTAGATTTCGATATCGAAATCGAAATGCCAGTTGAAGAGGTTGAAGAAGGTGAGGAAGAGGAAGAATACGAAGCTCCAGATAATCATTTAACTTACTTGTTATCTTTAATGGCTGATTCTGACAACAAATACAACAGAGAAGAAATTAAATTATATAGAACGGCTATTTGGGACGATATCTATTAATTAACGATTAAATAATATTTTAAAAAGCTGTTTCTTTTGGAACGGCTTTTTTTATGCCTTATAGTCTAGGGGCAACCTGTATCTTTAAATCAATCTTTGATTATAATTGAAAAGTGGGAATCAAAAAAATCACATTATTATTCTTAATTCTTATAAGCCTTCAAATTTCGGCGCAGGATACGATTCCTATATTTTTCAAATCTGGAAGTACAACGTTATCTCAAACTGCAAAACTTAAGCTCGAAAATATACCTAAGAATTATAACCTTAGTAAGGTTGATACTATAAAATTTATTGGTTCAAGTGACTCAACGGGAAATGCATTTATCAACTTAATACTGTCTAAGAAAAGAGCAAAAAAAGCTAAAAGTTATTGCTTATTTTTTAAGGATGATATTTATTTCATGTCTCATTATCTGGGTGAAAAATTAACAGGTAAACTAAGTTCGAATCGCTCTGTAAAAGTCATCTTAAATTATAAAAATGATACGATTGAAAAAGACATTGATGTCGTTGATCAAGATATGGACTCTATAAAGCAATTCAAATCATTCTGCTATCAAGTAGACTATGATTTAATTCGATCAAGTTCAATTCGGAAAATTAAATTCAACACAGGGAATTTCATTTACATAGAAGTTGAACCAGGTTCACATGATGTAGATAGTGCTAGATTTTACGCTGGATTTAATAAAAAAGATAGCTCATACAGTATCGAGAAACTAGAATGGGAAACGGCAACAACGGGTAATTTTTGGTGGAAAAAAAATCGGTTTTCCACTAAAATACCACTTCAATACTGGAATCAATATAGAGTTTTTAAAAAGGTTGATAATTGCTCCTCTTGCGCAAATTCATTTCCTACAAAACCGAACGATAAGTTTTCTAAATCATTAGAAACAGATGTCTTTTTAATGAAAAACTTTCAATATAAATTCAACTGGTTTAGATCAGGTTATAAAGTAAGAATCCCAAGAGAATTTGTTGATGAGAAGACTACTTATTACACTGGTTGTTCAGACAATAACAAGAAAATAAAATGGAAGCGAAAAAGATTCGGAAAGCGCAAGAATTACTATTACACTAGGTTATCGTCAAAGAAAAGGAATAACTGCGCTGCTAATATAACAAAGGAAACATTGCATTGTAAAGCCGATAAAAGTTCAACTTGTGATAATTGTTTTATTAAATGTGGAACGCCTTCAGGGGGTGATTGTTTCGATTCAAAATATCGAGTAGCAATCGAATATGGTTTGTTACCGTTAAAAACCTCACTAGGTTTTATAGGAGCTTCTATTGGAATTGACAAGAAGAAATATTTCAGTAAATTAACAATAGGATCTAATGAACAACTTCATTTACATATTCAAGGTCAGTATAGCCGATACCTTATACATTTCCCTAATTCTGCGTTAAACTTTCTAAAGCCGTGGCAAAACCCTTCTAATTCTCCAATAAAGTCCTTAGGTAGCCTTTATACAGGTATCCAATATCGTACAACATTTGATAATCCTATTAGTGAATCTAAAACTAATTTGAACTTACACTTTGGATATGCATATCATAAAATCCGATATAATTTCTATTGCCAATCAGGATTACAATATAATTTTTCAGCCAATCAATTTCAGCCAATGATTCAAATCGGAGGTTCAATAAAACTTTTTAGCTTGAGGTAAAAAATGAAATTCGTTAGGGCTAATGAACGTCAACTCCATCAAAGGTAATTTCAGTAATAGCTGTTCTTTTACTTATCCCATGATACACTTCTAGAATTTCAAATCGAAAAACTAAATCTTTGTTATTCTCATAATCAACCACTCCAATTTTGAAGGACTGATTTGATTTTAAATCATCTAGTTTTAAAATTCCAAACGGGACTTCATTTACAAATACTTTCAAGGATTTCACTCTATTATGATAACGCCAAAGTGAATCTGATTCGAAAAAACCGTTGGATACTATAATTGTATGAATCCTTGGGCTTTTATATTCAAAGTGATAGTCCAAATAAGAGCCTATCCCGTTATTTAAGGAATCACTTAACCAAGAAGTCTTATAGCTAAAATCGTTTGCTAAAACGGCTTCAGAATTCTTTGAGCTAACTATTTTATAGTTTCCTCCTCCACAATACCAACTGCATCCAGCTTCCATTACATTCCAAACACTTTCGTACGTTTCATCATACTTTTCGATTAAAGAATCCAATCTGATTTTTTCTATGCTAGAAAGAGAATCTTTTTCAAACAAATGGTTTCGTTCTACAAGTTCTAATTCTGTTGATAGACTTAAATTAGGGAAATAATAATTTGAAGCGGTGTGCATCCTTACCGATTTTTTTGAGATCGAATCAGCAAAGTTGAAATTCATTTGCTTAAACGATTTTTTATAAAAGCCCATATTTCCATCAAAGTCAAATTTCTTATATTTTAATATAAATTCTTTAGCGTTAAATTCAATATTTGGATTTGCGTTTCTATTAACTTCAATTACTATATTTTTCTGATTTGGATAAAGCTCTAAACATTCACGAATATGAGTTTTACTATCTTCAAAAACCCGAACCATATAGTATTTTGTCCCACCACCATTTGAACCTCCACCTAACAGCATATAAAATGTGCGATTCTTAAAAACAAATGTTTCGATTTTGTAATAGTATGCAGATAAGGAAGATTCATATGATTTAAACACTTCAAATATTGGGTTCAACCCTTTATACGCTATATAACTTGTAACATCAGATGAAGAGCCTCCATTAAAATTATCCCATGAATAAATGCATAGTTTGTAATCTTTTGAAACTCTCCTTGCTTTGAAAAGGAAATTATCCTTAACACTATCTAAAGCGTATTGAAAAAATTCTGGTTCGGAAAGCAGTATTTCAACTGTTGAGTTAAATTCTACTGCTGAAGTATGGTTTAGTCTTTCTACTTTTAACGCGCGTACGACTTTCAATAAGGAATCTACTTTATCATTTTGAGAGACCCCGTCAAAAACAAGGAGGCTTAATAAAAATATAATACAGATTTTGAATTTCATAAACAGATAAATCTAATCCCAAAAACTATCAAGATCTCTTCTGTTCTTTTTGGTAGGACGTCCAAGCATTCCTTTTTGTCTTAAATCATTGTTCTCTTTTTGGACTTGCTTTAACATTTTCAAATCATCCTCATCTGTAGTTTCGATCATTAAATCTGCAACTAACTTAGCGCCTACTCTACTCTTTGGGATATCTCTAACCTTATAAGTTCTCCAAATTGGCAATGCTTTTATAGCGAAGGATTGATCAATCTTAATTTCTTTTGAAGACTTTTTTACGATAACCCCATTGATCTTGATATTCCCTGCTTCTACATTTTTAGCAGACAACGATCTTGTTTTAAAAAGACGAACGCACCACAAATATTTATCTATTCTCATATTATAAAAAATGAAAGGTTCAATATGATTTTAATCTTCAAACAAAGGAGTTCCGTTTTCGTCTGTTGTTAGAATATAACTCATTAAATCAAAAAGAGGATGCATTGCCAAGAAAACAGCTGCTACCTTTTTATGAAAATCTTTAGATTGAACTTCTTCATCAGTAAAATCATGCTTAAGTATATGTTGTTTATACCTTAGTAAATCAATAGAAGATGCTTCTTTATCAAACCCTTTTGGAGCAGTCTTTAATTGATCTCCTAGTAATTCTCCGAATACTTCCTTAAATTCTTTAGAACCTAATATTTTTCTAAATTCACTTTCTTCTGATTCTATTCCTTTTCTAAGTTTTAATAAATCATCTTTATTTGGTCCCCAAAAACCTCCTGCTGCGAATGAATTTCCTGGTTCGATGTGAAAGTAAAAACCTCCTCTTAATAAATTAGTGGCTCTTTTAAACGAACCACTCCAATTGTTCTTATATGGTTCCTTATTTTTAGAAAACCTTACATCTCTGTATATTCTGTGAAGCGCTTTCTTTCCAGTAGCTGTTTCAATTTTATCAAACGTTTTAATTTCTTCCAATAAAGAGTCTGAAAATGAAATCACTTTCTCATGTTCTTCAATATACAATGATTTGTTTTCGTTAAACCATTCTCTATTGTTGTTTTTAGATAACTTATTTAAAAACTTAAAACTCGATGCTTGAATATTAGTGCTCATCTTCTATAAATTAAATTCAACCTGATATTGTAAACTAGCCTTTACTAAAATAGCAAATAATTTGTGTTTCCTACTCAACTTCAGTTCCTATTTCTTGATTTGTGTATAGCTTGCCTTTATCGCTTAAAAACGGCTTTTAAAGTTTCCTTTATTGAAACTACATTTAATGGGAATTCCAATAATACATGAAGCATACTTATAAAAAATAACACCTTCAATCCTATAGAATAATTATAAAAATAGGTTCCAATTGCAAGAACGGAAACTGCAATTACAACAAGTAATCTAGGCTTTGTTAAACTTTTACCCCAACCTATTACCGATGTTTTTGAAAACCAATTTAAGTAATGATACAAGTATGCATAAGAGATGAATACTTGGGTTTTACAAGCTGTTAAAGGGGTTACTTTTTCAATCCCGATTAAGGACTCAAAATCCAAGTTTGTCTGTTGATGTGAGCTTTTAAAAATTCCTTTTATAGATTCAGGAATCGAATAACCTTCCGGATCTAATGGTACATACAATACAATTATCGGTACCAAAACATGAAGGATAATAGGAATATAACCAGTTTTGTTCTTAGACTTGATTGCCCCGTACAGCATAAACATTCCTGTGAAAATATAAACATGAACCAAGGTTGGAAGGAACGTTCCAATTAATATATGGAAGTTATCTGCTTCCCTTAAAAAAGCGCCAACAAACATTGCTAATACCCCAACAAGAAAGTAAAACATCTTGTTATCAGTAAACACAACAGTTATCCCCAAAATTAACGATGTAAAAATAACTGGATCTCCCCATTTAGTTAATGCTATAACTTGATCGTAAACATCTTTATGCGCTCGAGTCCATTCCTCAATACCTGGTAAGAAAAATAAATGTGGAATACTTAAAAAGGCGGTTAAACCTCCCAAGATCCAAACTGTTGTTTTCTTTGATTTCGAAAAATAATTATTATCGTTTAACCAATTGATTTCCGTTAAATAATGAAGCGGTCCTAGAATGGCGTAAGAATAAATTAATAGTCTGAATGGAAGAATATAAGCCAAGATTAAACATGCTGGAATAAGTATAATATTAAGCCGATCTATATTCTGATTTTTCACCATTCCTTAGTAAATCATTAAACTGTTAATTCACCGATCCAATTGGTGGTTAGAAGTAATTCTATTTTAGATGCTTCTGAATAATTTCCGAGAACTACCATCAACTTCGTAAGTGCAGCTTCAGTAGTCATATCATTTCCTGAAAGAACGCCTATTTCTTTCAATACATTACTTGCTTCATATTTCCCAAGCTCTACAGATCCAACGTTACATTGTGACACTGCAATAATCTTCACTCCTGATTTGATAGAAGATTTTAATATCTCAACACTCGCTTGAGAAAGGTTTACCGTTCCGGTTCCAAATGTTTCTAAAACGACTCCTTTAACCCAACTAGAAGAAATTACTTGATCAATATACTGATCACTGATACCTGGAAAAAGCTTTAAGATAACAACGTTTTTTTCTAGCTTATTTAAAGACTGAAAAACAGCATCAGAAACGTTATTTATTAAAGCATCTTTATATTTAATATTAACCCCAGCAGTTGCCAATACTGAATAATTAGGTGATGAAAATGCATCAAAATTTTCTGTATTGTTCTTTGTACTCCTAACCCCTCTGTATAATTTATTATCGAAAAACACAGCTACTTCTGGAACACGAGGTAAATTGTTTTTCTGAGCAATCGCAATTTCAATTGCAGTTACTAAGTTTTCATGCGCATCACTTCTTGGTTCACTAATTGGCAATTGAGAACCTGTGAAAATCACAGGTTTATTTAAGCCTTGAAGTAGAAACCCCAAAGCACTAGCTGAAAAAGCCATTGTATCTGTTCCGTGAAGAACGACAAAACCGTTATATAATTCGTAATTATCTTGAATGATGCTTCTGATTTCTAACCATTCCTCTAAACCTACATGAGCAGAATCCATTGGTTCTTTAAAAGAAGCCACTGAAACATCAGCTTTTAGGTCCTTTAATTTTGGAACAAATTCTAAAACACTATCAACTGAAAAAGGTAAGTACGATCCAGAATTTTCATCCTCAATCATACCAATCGTTCCACCAGTATAAATTAGTAATATTTTGGATTTGTTATTTGTACCAGCTTGCATACTTGATATAGTTATTTGCAATTCTGTTTATTTGTCCTTCTGCTAATCTAGGATCAACATCTTTAATTTTCTTTGCTGGAATTCCTGCATAAACACTTCCTGGTTCAACTACAGTTTTCGCTGTTAGGATTGCTCCTGCAGCTATAATTGAGTTTTCGCCAATCACACAATCATCCATAATAATAGCTCCCATTCCAACCAGAACATTATCTTTTATTGTACAACCATGAACCATGGCTTTGTGCCCAATAGAAACGTTGTTTCCAATGTTTGTAGGTGACGTCTCGTAAGTTCCATGAATAACCGCTCCATCTTGAACGTTTACTTTGTTACCCATTTTAATATAATTCACATCTCCTCTTACAACGGCGTTAAACCAAAAACTACATTGATCTCCACAAATCACTTCTCCAATAATAGTAGCGTTTTCCGCTAAGTAATTGTCTTCACCAAACTTTGGTGTAAAACCTCTCACTGTTTTTATTAATGCCATATACTAACGCTTAACTGTTTTTATTGTTGATATAACTTCCTCATTTCTCCAGATTCTAAAGAAGTACATTCCATAACGTAAATCATATAAATCAAACTGGACGGTTTGAGTAGCAAAATTTGTTTCTTGAAAAACGATCCTCCCTCTGATGTCAAAAATTTCAACTTTCATATCTGCGAAAGAAGTTCCTAAATTTATCCAAACATCTTTTGTAAACAGACTTGGTGATACTGTTAAACTTGGTAAGTTCGGAACAATTTTAACGACATCCTTAATATCAGGGGGGACAGTACAACCCCAAGTTGTATCACTTTTAGTATTTACTATAAAACTTAAAAAGTCAAATATTGTATCGGAACCAAAAACAGAACTAGCTCTGAAAGTAATAATGTTTCCGCCTTGCTGTTTATCGTTACCTAAATAATTTAAGGATAAAGTATCGAAAGCTTCTGTTCCTATTGAGCGTGATTTTTCAATACCATTAAAATATAAACTTGGTTTATAACCTCCTTCTACTTCTAAAAAAACTGAATCTGCAAAGAGGTTTTCATAACTAACCATAAAGTCTTCATTACCTGCTCCGTTAAAATCATAAACGCCAGCAACAGTATTTAAAATCGGTGTAAAATTCCCTCTTTCGTTTTCATCATCATCTACAAAAACTGGAAAATCAACAACTGAATGTCCGATTTGAACTCCATCTCGATATTCTGCAATTTCATAAGCGAAAATGTAAATCCCCCAAGTTGGATTATCCCAACTAAAGAAACCTGTCTGTTCATCTATACTAACCCCAGAAGGGGTCCAATAACCTGCAACTGGAAATCCATTTAATGCTTTAGGGCTTATCAATTTAAAACTCAAACTATCTCCTTCTTCATCGTAATGTGCTAGGTTCATCTGAAATGGATCACCTGATTTCACCCACATGTAAGGATCATATAATGTTTTAGCAGAAGTATTAATACAATAGCTCAAAGTATCCGCAACGGCTATGATAGCATCGAAATACAAGACACTCGTTCCTGATTTCCCACTCGTCATATTATTCACATCAAACATTCTGTATATGTCCTGAAAGATTACCTGATAGTTTCCTTCATCTGCATATTGATGTGTTGCTTCGTAAATATTTTTCCTAACTCCTGGGTAAATATTATCTCCATTCCCATTCGTTCTTAAAAACCATTCTTCTTCACCATCTCCCCATCTAATCAAAACAGAATCTCTATCAGAATTATTAATATCATGATCAGCGTAAGTCACTATCTCAACGTGGTAAGTATAACCACTAACATGCGTGTAATTTATGTATCCTCCGAAATAATGATCGGCAAACGCACAAAACGGCATTAGAAGAAAAAGTGCAAGAATTCTGTTCATTATATCTTAACGATTTTTAATTTCTGTGAGTATCACAATTCAAAAATACTACCTTTAGAGGACAATTAATTTTTTACGGATGAAAAAGATATATCACTTAGGAAGTTGTTCTACTAATATCAGAATTTTAAAGGGTTTAAACCTCGATGGAATTGAATTACAAGATATTAAAAAGGTAACAATGACTGCTGAACAAGTTGATGAAATGAAAGCTTTGGCTGGATCCTACGAAGCATTGTTCTCTAGAAAAGCAATGAAATACCGTTCTATGGGCTTGAATGAAATGACCCTTACTGAAGAAGATTATAAAAATTACATAGTACAAGAATACACGTTTTTAAAACGTCCTGTGGCTATTATTGATGATAAGATATTTATTGGAAATTCTAAAGCAGTAGTTGCAGAATTAACGGAAGAACTTTAATTACTTCCTGCTATAAATCCTGTAGTCCAAGCTGCCTGAAAGTTAAAACCTCCGGTAACACCATCGATATCTAAAACTTCTCCTGCGAAAAACAGGTTTGGAACAACTTTACTTTCCATCGTTTTCATATTAATGTCTTTCAAAGAAACACCTCCACAGGTAACAAACTCTTCTTTGAAGGTAGTTTTACCATTAACTTCATAGGTAGCATTCACTATATTATTGATCAATATATTTTTCGCTTTTTTGCTTATTTCTCCTGCAATCATGTTTTCATCGATCTCAGAAATCTCTAGGAAGTACTTCCAAAGACTGTTAGGTAATTCAAAAGGAATAACATTAAGTACTTTCTTCTTTCCGTAGTTGTAAAAAGACCTATTAAGAAGCGTTCTCACCTCATCTTCATTTGAATTACCAATCCAGTTTACCTGAACACTGAAAGTATAATCTTTCTCAGATAAGTTTCTAGCTTCCCATGCTGATGTTTTAAGTATCGCAGGTCCACTCATTCCCCAATGCGTAACCAATAGAGGCCCATTTTGAGACAGTTTAGAACCTTGCACCCTTACTATTGCATTTTTAGAAACAACGCCTTGTAGCTCTATGATTTTCTCATCAGGCATATTGAATGTAAAAAGCGATGGTATAGGAGGAACGATTTCATGCCCCAATGCTTTTAACCAATTTAATCCACTTGCTTTTGGAGAACCTCCAGTTGCAACAATTACTTTATCAAAAGCATAATATATTTCATCAATTTTCAACTTAATTTGATCTCCATCAGGTTTAAGTTCTTGAACTACTGTTTGTCTTTGAATAGTAACTCCTAAACGAAGTGCCTCATCTAATAAACAGTTGATGATTGTAATGGATTTGTTTGATTCTGGAAACATACGATTGTCAGCTTCAGTGATCAAGTTTACACCTCGATCCTTATACCAAGCAACTGTATGATTTGTATTGAAAATATTAAATGATTTTTTTAGCTGCTTTCCACCTCTTGGATAAAACTTTACTAAATCACCTACTTTAAAACAGCTATGGGTAACGTTACATCTTCCTCCACCAGACACTTTTACTTTCGCTAAAATCTTATCAGACTTTTCGTAAATAGTAACTTCTGCTTTAGGATTATTTTCTTTTGCTGATAATGCTGCAAAAAATCCTGCTGCTCCACCTCCAATAACTGCTATTTTCATATTACAAATATATGGTTTTTAGTGAAGATCTAGTTTCAAATAATAAATCGATATTACTGTATTTGAAGCGGAGTTAGTTAAAAAGTATACAACAATACTTATTTGTCATTCCTGCGAAGGCAGGAATCTAGACGCCTAATTAAGCACAGTATACTATTGGTTTAGATTCCTGCCTTCGCACACTACTGTCCGGAATAAATAGATCTATAATTCACACAGTTAATGTCCCGTTATTCTTATTTCATTCTCATTTGAAAATGACTTAGAATTCGTAATGGTTTAAAAAAG
>CAWVWF010000005.1:0-47313 GCA_963933885.1 uncultured Flavobacteriales bacterium
GATTGTAGCTGTTACTTCTTCTGCGTTTTCTTCAATTGCAGTTTTAATAGAATTGTATAATGAACCGATTGTTGGATATTTTTCGTCCTTAAACTCTTCTGGTAATAAAGCAATTGGAGATTCCAATCTCATGAAATTTTTCACCTGTGGAACACTTAATTTTGCAAACACAATTTCTATATCAGGTTCAGCTCCACCAGGCAATCCTTTTCCTGGAGCTTTTGGACTAATATCTTTAATATTTGGTTTCCCTCCTAAAGCGGTAAGAATATTACAGGCAACTGCCATGTGAACCATCTCTTCCATTACTACACTGCGAATCAAATTATATGTTGTGTAATTTTGAACTTCTAAAGAAAACATTGCTGATAAATAAAGCGGCAGTGTTGCGTGTTCAAGTTCAACAGCTGATTGTAAAGCAGTTTTGATCCATTCCAGGTCTCTTGTTTTAGAAGCTGGATTTGCAAGTGTAGATGAAGTTGTCATAGTAGTCAGTTGTTTTGAGATTGTCCTATTTTGTTTTACACAAATATTTTTTGCGATAACCCGAATATAAATAATATAATTTGTATTACAAAGAGTGACTTGGGAATATGTTTTCATATATTTACTTCATAAATATTTATTATGAAGTGTAAAAACGAGAGCGGTAAAATAGCAGATTGGTGGTTTATTTATAAGATGCCAATGCATGTTGGATCAAAGGAAAATAACGGTAGTGATTACCTTTATTATGATGAAGATTGTAAGGCATTACAGTTGTCTGAAAACACCTTGGAAGATAAGAAAGGCGCACTTTATAACACTTTAAATGAAGTCTTTAATTCGAAGGATGAAAACGATGGTTACATCATATATAATGATGAAAACCCAGATGGAGATAGAGATCAACAAAAGCGGGGTCATTGTAAAGGAATTTTAGCTTTTAATAAAACAAAAAATACAGGTACAGTTATCTTACATTCAGTTCCAAGATTTCCTTTTAAAGGAGAATTAGACTTGCCGAAAAAGGAATTAAAATACGGTCAGACTTTTTTGTGTGTTGAACTTTCAGGATTTGATGTGGTTGAAGAATTTGCTGCACAAATGTTAAAGCAACAGAATCCAGAAGTAGGAACAAAAGATAGTTTTCTACCTAAAAATATAGCCAAAACGGATGCACTATATAAACTCTATCATGAGTTAGATATAGATGAAAGTGTAACACCATCTGTTACCGAGTTTAAATCTAAGGCAGGAAAAGACTTTTCATTAATTGCAAAAAGTAAGGCATGGAATGATGATTTCTGGATAGACTTAGTTGGTCCAACTTTAAAAGTTGATATGGAAGTAGAGACTTGGAGAAGAGGTCCTGTAACACCATCGCATACTACTAAGTCGGAAGAAGAAATTCTAGATGTAATTCAAATTAATTTATCAAACCTTGGATTGAAAGATTATCATTGGAAGTATACACAGGATCATTCCAAATGGGGAGTAGCAACGAAAAAAGCAGATGCTAAAAATAAATGGGTTTGTATAGCAGATATTAACGCAATGATTTCTCAGGAAAAAAGAGGGGGAGGAGGTATCGCTTTTAAAGAACCTAAACTTTGGGATTCGCTTGTAAATATGGTTGAGGAATTTAAGGAGGAGGTTTAATTTATCTTAGCCGTTGGACTCCGATAAGTGAGACGTCGTAGTTGTCACCCTGAGCGGAGTCGAAGGGTTAGGCGTTTTGGTTATAAATGGGGGGTGATGAACTGTGTACGTTCTTCGACTCCGCTCAGAATGACAAAGAGGAAAATAGTCAATCTTCCTCTTTGTATAACACCCTTAAATTCTTTAACAATTCATGTAATTTGTTTCGGACATCAATGAATTTCTCGTTGCCTAAAATATTATTTATACGAAGGTTAATTATTAGAATTCTAAGATGAGAATTTGATTGTATCAACCATATATATGGTTATCGAATTTGAATGATATATTAGTAGTAAGCGTATTAGACTATGCTGAAAGATTAGTATTTTGGTGATCTATAACAAATAAAAAAGAACAACAATGAGTTCTAACAGCTTCCCATCTTATAAGTATAAACATAAAGGAAAAAGTCTATTTAAGTTTGATTCAACAATAACAACAACGGTTAACCTTTTGTTATTGTTAAGACTGTAAGTGGTTCTCTAAAAAAATGGGAATCAGAATTGGAAAATGACCAATAAACCTTATTCTGATTCCCTTACCTAATAATTAAGAAGGTACTTCCTCCCAACAATTATGTAGTTGTTTTTTATGAATTAATTCGATTACACTTCTTACCGTTATGAAATTTTTTAGATTATAATCTTTAAAATCAAATTCGATATCAAATGATTTTTCTAAATCACCTATCACAGTTGGAAATGATTTTGGATAAATGTCTAGTTCATGTGTTATTCGAAGCGTTAGATTAGTTGGGTCTATTATCTGATCTGTGTATTTAGAGAGTATACTTACGACTTTTTCTCTTACTGAATCTGACATAATTGTTTGTTTTCTTGTGAGAAATAAGTATTCTTATTTGACTTTAATTTTGTTTGAACTAAATTAATTAGCTCATTTTTATTAACCTTTTGAGAAGGTAATAGTGGCCAATCCCTTACTTGTACAAAAATGCTAGGCATCATATGTTTAGGGACTGTATTAACGAGTTTGTTTTTAATTGCTTTAAAAGCATCTAATTTTAACGCTTCATTTTTTGAATCTATAAAGGCACAAATTTCTTTGTTCTCACCTTCTGAAAGAACAACCTCACAAGAGGTTACTCCATATATACTAGAGAGTGCATTCTTGATTTGATTTAACTGAATACGTTGTCCATTCAGCTTAATAACATCAGCTTTTCTACCTTCAAAACAGTAGTCTCCAGTTTGATTGATACTACATAAATCTCCCGTTTTGTAATAAACAGTCGTATCCATGATACATATTACATCTTGCGTTTCAATAGGTTGTTTTAAGTAAGAGTGAAAGAGTTGCTCTCCAGCTAAGCAAAGCTCACCAACTCCTTGTTCATTAATATTAATTAATTTTGCTTTAACAGAATTTAGAGGTTTACCAATTGGATATTCACCATTATCTTTTTCTATTTTATTCTCTTTAGAAATTACATATAAAATGGCATCACAAGTTGCTTCGGTTGGACCATATCCATTGATTATCTTGATGTTATTGAACTCCTCAATTAGCTCGTTTACCAATTCTTTATCGATTACTTCAGTACATGTCATAATATACTTTACAGATTGAAATTTATCAGGATTCGATAAGATTTCTTGAGAGAGTAGTTTCAATGTAGAAACAGAAGCAGTCATGTGTGTAATTTTGTGTTTTTCGATCATCTTAACCGTTCGGTCAGGCAAAGGAACCTTAGGGCTTATTACAACTGAACATCCCATAAATAAAGGATAGAAAGTATCTACAATTGATCCGTCGAAATGGTAAGGCAACGTATTTAAAAACGAAGATTCATTATCTACCAAGTACACCTCTTTCATTGCGTTAAAGAAGGCATCTAAAGAGTGATGCATAATCTGAACCCCCTTTGGTAAACCTGTTGCCCCAGAAGTATACATTGTATATGCTATATCCATCGGGTTAGGGTTTGTATAACCATCATCAGAAACATCCTTTAATACAGTTTCTAATTTATCATAATTGATGAAAAATTGATTTGCTTTTGATTCGTAAGTCCAAACAATATTTCCAATTATTCCAGAAGGTTTTACTTCTTTATTTATAACTGTAAATCTTTCATCTGAGATATCTGGATCAATTGGAACATATGTAGCTCCGGCTTTCATAACTCCAAAAATGGTAACTAAAAAATCTACTGACTTGTCGGTAACAACGATTACTTTACTTCCTTTTTTCACGCCTAATGAAATAAGGTGATTAGACATTTTGTTAGATTGAGACTCTAATTCAGAAAATGAAGAAGATTTGATTCCATCTGTAATGGCTAATTTGTTAGGTGACTTTTTAGACCATTTGGTCAATATGTTAGCTAAACTCATATTACTGTTTTTAGATTGTTTAATAATTATGGCGAAAGCTGTTTTCTTCCACGGGGTGAAATTATTTAATCAATCTTAGAAAAAAATATACATATGTTGATAGAATTGGAAATAGTTGAAATAAAGGCCTTCTTGTTTTAATTATTGTGCCTCTTTTTTCGGTTGGAAGTTGAAAATAAAATACGACAGGAATATTATAGTATGACAGGATTATAGAATGGATATTTTATTTTAACAGATAGGAAATCATACTTCTGAAGGGGTATTAAATAGTAAGAAATATTAGTGTTAATATAGTTTTATATCCCTCCAAAGGTGATGTTCCTGTATAAAACTAAATCTATATTCTATATACATAGGTTGATTATATTTAATTTCCTTCCCCATAGATTTGTCATCTCCAAATATTAAAACGTAACTATGGAAACCAAAAAATTTATTGGATTTGAGTCTACTCCAAATTCTCAAACGTGGAAACAATGTATTGCAATTGCTCAAAATCAATTTCACAAAAGCTTTGGTGCAGAGGTAGAAGTTAATGCAGATACATTTGTAACAAATACAACTAGAATTGATGGGGAAGATGAAGTGAAAGCTTGCATAGGCTATAAGTTTTATTCAAAAGAAAAACCTTTGTTTATAGAGCAGTACTTTGAAGAATCATTGGTTAATATCGTGGAGAAAATTTCAGGAAAGCGCTTTCTCGCGTCGGACATGTGTGAAGTTGGTAGCATGGCTTCAACTGGGAGAAGAGATGGTATTGAACTTTTAACACAGTTGCCTGTGTTTACTAATTTCCTCAAAAAAAAAGTAGGGTTTGTTACCATTACCAGGCAAGTACAATTTATACTTAATCAGATTAAACTTCCATACTGGAAAGTGTGTGATGCAGATCCTTCAAAAATATCGAATGTAAGTAGATGGGGTAGTTATTATGACACTAAACCGATCTGTGCTTTTATAATTACTAATGAGGCATTATCGAAAACTACTAAGAGGGAGATGAGTTTTAATCAATTAGAACTTTCATAAAATGGACTTTATTAAATCTATATATAACGCTATTGAAAACAACAAAACAGTTACTGTTTTGGGCGAAAATCAAGATTACAGTTTTAATCAGATTCTAAAGAAAATATATCAACTAAACACCCTTCTTTCTACATCTACCGAGGAGGTGCCAAATAGAATATTAGTACTTACTCAAAATTCTTTAGATTGGGTGATATCCGACTTCTATTGTTTGTTTAAAGGCATCACTGAAGTCTCTATTCCGTTGTCTTTTTCAGTGGAACAAACTCAATCTCTGCTTGAAGGTATTGATTTAGTTTTGGTAGATAAAGCAGGGGATGAGCGACTAAAAGAATGGCTCGAGCAAGGTTTGAAATTCGATGATTCTACTAAGAAAGTGAAGCTGGTTAATCATTTACAACTCAATTTACTAGAAGAAACACCTTTCGAATTAAACGTGAATAAAGGACCAATTAAAATAATTCACACGAGTGGATCAACGGGAAACCCTAAAGGTGTTATGATATCCAATGAGGGTTTATCAAATTTGATATTCAATTTAAATAATAGATTACCAGAAAGTATCAATGAAAGATATTTAAGTATCGTTCCTTTAAGCTTATTAATTGAACAAGTTGCATTGTATCTTACAATCCTCAGAGGAGGCGAAATCGTATTACCAGGGAATGTATTTGAATTATTGGGAGAAGGAACAGTTCAAGCATCACAATTCTTAGATGTTATTAAACTAGTTCAACCAACTTCTATGGCAATACCACCATCGATTGCTAAATCCATGTATGATTTTTCAGAACGTGTAAAGGATAAATCTCAGGTTCTTAGTTTACTTTTCGGAAAGGATGAATCCCCATTTTTCACTTGTGGGGGAGCACCGGTTTCTTCTGATATTCTGTTAGAATTAAATAGAATTGGGATAACTATTTATGAAGGTTATGGTTTAAGTGAAAACGCATCAGTAGTCTCCATAAATGTACCGTCTGCCAATAAAATTGGAACTGTAGGTAAACCATTAGATCATGTTCAAGTTAAGTTGGCTGAAGATGGTGAACTATTGGTTAAAAGCTCTTCCATGTTTTTGGGATATTCAAATAATCAAGATTCAACTAGTTGTGAATTCACTCAAGATGGTTGGCTAAAAACAGGAGATTTTGCAACAATTGATCACGAAGGTTACATCACGATTTTAGGAAGAAAAAAGAACATAATAATAAATAGTCACGGGAGAAATATTGCTCCAGAATGGTTGGAGAATCAATATAAGAACCTCGTTGAAATTGAGGATATTGTAGTATTTAATAATGAGGCTGAGTTCCTTGAAGTACTTATAACGAGAAATGAGAATCACTCAGAAGAAGCGTGTATAAAAGCCATTAAATCTTTTCAAATATTTATTAATTCCTATGGTGAAATTGGTCGTTTTCATTTTATGAAACGTTCCGAAAAATCATTCTATTATACGGTTAGTGGAAAGCCTAACAGAACAAAAATAAGTACTAATTTTTAATACAGATCACCATGAACGAAACACTAGTGAAAACAACAGGAAAGCTAATTGTAAGTGATAAATCAGATCAATTATCAAGTTTGAATAAATCAGAAATTTTTGATTTATTAGATACTCATGGATATATTTTGTTCCGTGGTTTCGATACTAGTCTGAAAACTTTTAGTGAATTCGTTCAAAAAATGAGTTCAAAAATAACGCTAGATCCTGCGAGAAAATTTCATGAAAAAAATGCTCAAAGAGTAGATGCAGGAATAGAGGAGGTAGGTTTACATATTGAAAATGGGAATGGTCCAATCATTCCAGACTTATGTTGGTTTTACTGTAAAGAAGCACCTGAACGAGGATCTCAAACAACAGTTTGTGATGGTAAGGCTGTATTCGAAAATATGCCTTATGAGCTAAAGCAGATTTTCAGAAAGGAAACAATTACCTATTCTAGAAATGTCTCAAAGGATATTTGGAGAGCCTATATCGCTCATGAATTGGGAGGACAAGTAGCACCTGAACATATAACAATAGATCATTTAAGAGTGATTCAAGAAAAGCTACCTAATTTAGAAACTATCATTAATGAAGATGGGTCGCTACACTATTCGTTTACTGTTTCACCTTTACTTATGAAAGGAAATGAAACGTATTTTGCCAATAGCATTCTTGGACCTTCCTTTAATTATGAAAAGCCAACCATTAAATTTTCAAATGGAATAGAGGTCAATGAATATTTAGTTAATGATTTGAAGAAATTAACTGATGAGTTCACGGAAAATATAGAATGGAAGGACGGGGATATGGTTCTAATTAATAACCAGAGAGTAATGCATGGACGTAGAAAAATAACGGCTAAGAAAAGAGAAATTTACAACGCATTAAGCTTTAGATGAAATTCAAATTCATCTATTAAGTTTCTTCTTAATCCTACTTAATTGAGTGGGTGTTATTCCTAGATGAGCAGCAAGGTGTTTTTGTTTTAAGCGCTTTTCCTTTTCTGGAAATCTTGTAATAAAATCAAGATAACGCTTGTCTGCTGACTCCATTACAAGAGAAACCTCTCTTCTTTCTCTACCAATAATCCAGCTTTTTTCAAGATAAGAAATATAGAAATCGTTTAGAGATTTAAACTCTTTCATGAGTTCCCTGAAGAGTTTATAATCGATACTTATAATCGTTGAATCTTCGATTGTTTCTAAAGATAAATAGGAAGGAGAATTTTCTAAAAGTGATACTTGAGAAGAAGGAAAATCACCTTCGAAGAATACACTTTTAATATAGTCTTTACCATCTGCATCAGTAATATAGCCTATCACCGCACCTCTTCCTATAAAGTGTAAATGTTTTGCATATTGTCCATGTGCAATCAGTTTTTCTCCCTTTGCATATTCATCCTGTCGGATACAAGAAACAAGTTTATTAAAAGCTGCATCATCAACTTTTCCGATACTGCTAAAATGCTGAACTAGTACTTGCAAATAATGTGGAGAAACATTCATGGAAACGTATTACAAGGTTATATTTTCCTAAGTTAGGCATTTCTATATTATTAAAAAATATTCACTTGTATATATGTTGAATTGACTAAAACAGCTGAAATAATAGTATTGATCTAATATAATAATGCAACTATTATTATTCTTATTTCCGGGAATTGTTTTCCCATTATGGGATCTTATTAAGAGTTGATTTATCACATGAGTCTGTTTTACAGTGTTTTACGTGAAAGGCATGCTGATTTCATAAGTGTAGCCAAACATAAAAACTAGCATCATGAAAAAAACATTTACAGTTGAATTGGAAAAAGTAGGCCTATCAGATATCGATCTTGTAGGAGGAAAGAATGCATCATTAGGCGAGATGATAAGTGGTTTATCTAGAAAGGGAATAAAAGTTCCTGGTGGCTTTGCTGTAACTGTTGAAGCTTATAAATTATTTTTGGAACACAATAATCTGACACTTGAAGTTAAAAGATTACTTGATGAACATAATTTGAATAAGATACCTGAATTAGTGAAGGTTGGAAAGATTATTAGGAATAAGTTTTTAAAAGGAAAATTCCCATTAAGGTTAAAAAATGAAATCCTTGGAATGCATAAAATTATGCAATTAAAGTATCCGCATTCAGAATTGGATTTGGCAGTTCGTTCTAGTGCAACAGCCGAAGATCTCCCAAACGCTTCCTTTGCTGGACAACAAGAAACTTTTTTAAATGTAAGAGGTGGACAGGAGTTATTGAAATCAGTGAAAAAGTGTTTTGCTAGTTTATTTACAGACAGAGCAATTTCATATCGAGAAAGTAATGGATTTGGTCATTTAGATGTTTATTTATCGGTAGTAGTTCAAAAAATGGTTCGTTCAGATGTAGGTACTTCTGGAGTCGCTTTTAGCATAGACCCTGAAAGCGGCTTTAAGGATGCTGTTGTAATAAACGGAGCATATGGTTTAGGAGAACTACTTGTACAAGGGAAAATTTCACCAGATGAGTATATCGTTTTTAAGCCAACACTGGAGAAAGGTTTTGATTCTATTGTTGAGAAAAAACTAGGTTCAAAAGAAGAGATGTTAGTTTATAGTGAAGTGCCTGGCGAGCTAGTGAAGAGTTTAGTAACTCCCCAGGTGATGAGAGATCATTTTTGTTTACACAATTCGCAAATCCTCAAGTTGGCAAAATGGGTTATTGAAATTGAAAAATACTATTCAATAAGGTCTGGGAATTGGTGTCCAGTTGATATTGAATGGGCAGTAGATGGAAACACAAAAGAATTGTTCATTGTCCAAGCTAGGCCTGAGACTATTCATTCACAAAAGAATAAAAATGAAATAATTAATTATAAATTAAACGAGAAAGTAATAGATGAAAATGAGGCATTATTAAAAGGTATTGCGGTAGGAGATAAAATAGGCTCAGGAAAGTGCAAAGTGCTTTTGGGTGAAATGGTGAACTTATCAAATTTTGATAGTTTAGAGTTTAAGCCAGGAGATGTTTTGGTAACAGAGATGACTGATCCAGATTGGGAGCCATTAATGAAAATAGCCTCTGCTATCGTCACAAACAAAGGTGGGCGAACTTGTCATGCTGCCATTGTAGCTAGAGAGTTAGGAGTTCCCGCTATAGTAGGAACAGAGAACGCAACACGAATTTTAAAAAATAATCAAAAAGTAACAGTTAGTTGTTGTGAGGGTGAAGTTGGAAAAGTTTATAAAGGCGATATTGAGTTTGAAAAAGTAGTAACAAAAATCTCAGATTTACCCAAAGTATCAACTTCATTAATGTTAAACGTAGCTTCTCCTGAAATGGCATTTAAACATGCTATGTTACCACATTCTGGAGTTGGATTAGCGAGAGAAGAATTTATCATTAATAATTATATAAAAGTGCACCCTTTAGCTTTATTAAATCATAAAAGTTTGGGAGATAAAGATTTGACGAAAAAGATCAATGATTTGATTAGAGGGTATGAGGATGAGGAAAGTTTTTTTATTGAGAAGCTTTCACAAGGGATTGCAAAAATTGCAGCTGCATTTTATCCAGAAGAAGTAATTGTAAGATTTAGTGATTTTAAAAGTAATGAGTACGCTAATTTATTAGGAGGTAAGTATTACGAACCAAATGAGGAGAATCCAATGATTGGATGGCGTGGAGCTTCACGTTATTATTCTGATTCATTCAAGCCTGCATTTGGAATGGAGTGTGCTGCAATTAAGAAAGTTAGAGATAACATGGGATTAGATAACGTAGTTACAATGATTCCTTTTTGTAGAACTGTCCAAGAATGTGAAAAAGTATTAGTTACCATGAGTGAATTTGGATTGTCTCGAGGTGTAAATGGGCTAAAGGTTTATTTAATGGCAGAATTACCAAGTAACATCATTTTGGCAGAACAATTCGCAGATCATATTGACGGTTTTTCGATTGGATCTAATGATTTAACTCAGTTAACACTAGGTTTGGACAGAGATTCACACCTTGTTTCACATCTCTATGATGAGCGAAACGACGCTGTAAAGTTTATGATAGCTCATTTGATTGAAGTAGCTCATCGTAAAAAAGTTAAAGTTGGTATTTGTGGACAAGCGCCATCAGATTTCCCAGAGTTTGCAGCCTTTCTAGTAGAAAAAGGAATTGATTCGATTTCAATTACTCCAGATTCGATTTTGAAAACATTGAAAAGTATCAAAAATATTGAAGATGACGAACAATCGTCAGGCCTTTCTAAAGTGGCTTAGTTTTCATGTTTAGTTTTCACCTATGTCCACCAGCATTCTGTTGGTGGACTTTTAATACAAGAATCTTATTATGAAGTACTTCTTATTTATAATCCTATTATTTATTGTTGGAGATTCTTATTGTCAACAAGTAACAACGATTGGAGGAATTGTAGATTCCACTGGGGCAACAAATGGAGGTTTCCATGTGGCAACTTTTAACAATCCTCATGGAGTTGCCGTTGATGATTTAGGGAATGTGTATATCGCTGATAGGTTCAATCATCAAATTAGAAAACTTGATGTTAATGGTGTTGTAACTACAATAGCTGGCGATGGGAATGTTGGAGATAAAGATGGAAATGTTTTAACGGCTAGGTTTTATGAACCATGGGATGTTGCAGTGGGAAAAAATGGTGAAATATACGTTGCAGACAGTAGAAATAATAAAATTAAAAAAATAGAAAATAATCAAGTTACTACTATTGCCGGTGCGGGTAGTTTTGGCTATAAGGATAGTCCAAATGGTTTGGCAGCTACTTTTGGAATGCCAACTGGAATAGAAGTGAATTCGAGTGGAGATATTATCATAGCAGATCATTTAACGCATTTGATTAGGAAGCTTTCATCTAGAGGTGGTGTAACTACGCTAGCAGGAAATAAAACTGATTTTCCTTTAAATTATGGTAAAGAGAACGGTCAGGGTTCTTTGGCAAGTTTTTATAGACCCTACGGAATTGGAATAGATAAATTCGATAATATTTATGTTGCAGATGAATGGAATCACCTCATAAGGAAAGTAACAAAAACAGGCTTCGTTTCAACTTTGGCTGGCAACGGAAATGTAGGGAGTAAGAATGGTGCTTGTGGATTAGCTGAATTTAATTACCCTTGGGACGTTACGATTGATGATAATGGAGAAGTATATGTTACAGATGGTTATAATAATGTAATACGTAAAATTGACTCTATGTGTTTGGTTACAACCTTTGCTGGACAAGCCGGAACAGATGGTGCGCAAGACGGGTATTTAGATCAAGCTTCGTTTAATGGAGCTACTAGTATTGTTTATCATTCTGGTTCATCAAGTTGGTACATTGGTGATGCTTATAATAATCTAATTAGGAAAATCGAAAAAGTAAATAACACAGGAACTTTCAATATTTATGCTAATCCATCTATAGTTTGTTCAAATGAAAAAATAATTATTGAAGCGAACACTAATGAGAGCGCCCAGCTTTATTTTGACGGATTAGTTTATCAAGTCAATCAGGATACAATTATCGAACACCAGTTCTCCTCAACTGGCTCTAACGAAATAAGAATGGTGATAAACGGAACTTCAAAAAAAATATTTGTAGATATACTTTCGTCTCCGAAAGTTAGCATAGATAAGGTTAAAAAATGTAATGAGATTACACTTTTAGCGATCGTAGATTCTAATAATGTTGAATATATTTGGGATGATGGTAGTAAACTAGATCATCGTACAATTTCTTCCGCCGGAACATATACAATAGGAGTAACAAACGATGTTGGTTGTACTACTTTGGGAACTGCAGTAATAGATAAAGTTGGATATATTCCTTTGAGTATTTTTAAAGATTCTACTGCTTCAATATGCATTGGAGATACAGTAGGTTTTATTGAAGAAGGAGCTTGGGAATCGATATATATAAATAATAGTTTGTGCCTCTCGGACTTGAAAATTCATTCTCCAGGTGATTATTATATTAAAGGTGTTGATTTTACGGGGTGTGAACATTTTGATACAATCGTAATCCATGCTCTTCCAACAGATTCATTTGATATTCTTAAAGAGATTAAATTCTGCCCAGGTGATTCTATAGAAATATTATCAAATGATAAGATTTATTTAAATACTAATTATCCTCTTAACGAGAAGTTTATACCACACCAAGCTCAAGAATCGATTATTGCTAAAACGATTTCGAGTAGCGGATGTATATTCGAGCAGACTTTTACAATTATAGGACTTGATACTGCAGTTTTAATTATTGATTACTCAGATACTGTATTGACTTTAAATCAAGATGTTTGGTTATGGGCATCTGGAAATTGTGATTTAATAGAGTGGGAAATTGATAGCGGGAAATGGGTCCAAGGAAGTCCTTTAAGGTTTACACCAATTAAAGAAACAGCATATGATGTTCATGTAATAGGAAGTACAATAGAAGGATGTGAAATAGAAGTGTTATTCCAAAATAAGTTGGTAGTGGAATCTTCATTATTTATACCTAATTCGTTTAGTCCAAATTACGATGGCTTAAACGATGTTTTTAGGGTTCTTGGTGGAACTCACTTAAAATCTACCATGACTATTTACAATCAATGGGGAGAAAGTGTTTTCTCGATTAATGATGCGAATCAAGGCTGGAATGGTATGTATAAAGGAGAGGTTTCTCAAGCAGGAACCTATACTTATTTAATTAGATTACAAAATTTAGAAGATGAAAAAATATTAACTGGACACATAAATTTAACGAAATGAGAAATATAATTTTGATTATTTTAATATCAAATTTACACGTTTTCGGTCAGGACGCTAACTATTCTTTGCCCCTTACTAAAACGTTATATGATACGCCTTCTGAAATTGGGTCGAAGGAAATTGGTTGGTTATTTCATTCTCATTATAGAAGTTTCTGGGGTAAGATTGTTGAGCCATATAATACTAAAAGTATTTTATTAGGATATAGAAAAAATAAAATTTCTTTATTTTTTCAAACACAAGTTAATGATGCTGGAATTGGTACATTCTGTAAAACAAATGTTTTAATTGGTGTTAATTATCATTTGAAAACTTCTTCAAATTCTCGATTATCTAATCACATCTCTATTGGTGGAAGTCAGCTACGGTTAAAGTCGGGAAATTTAATTTTTGAGGATATGTTTAATGGTTCTTCTGTACTTTCTCCTTCTCAAGAGAACGTTTCAAATAACGAATGGGTTCCTGATCTTAATTATGGATTAAGTTTCAATAAAAAATGGGAGAAAACAACTTTGTTAATTGGAGGAAGTTTAAAACATTTGTTAGCATCCAGTAGTGATATTTATGAAAACAATTACCTCTATAAAAAACTGAATGGGAATATTTCTGTAGACCGTAAAATTTTAAATAAACTCAATGTAGGATTTTTATTTTTCAATCAATACCAGAATAACTTTAAGGATATAATGTTTGGAGCTTATATTCAGAAAAGGCTTATAAATAAAGATTTTCAAATAGGTGTCCTTAATAGGTATAAGGAATCAATTATTCCATTTATGCAGATGAGGATAGATGGGTTTAAAATAGGTATTTCCTATGATGTAAGTATTTCATCTATAGCTTCTGTAAACCGTGGTATGGGTGGAATGGAAGTTTATATAAATTATAACTTTAAGAAAAGATCGAAAAGAAAAAAGGAAGATTTGGATTTTGACAAAGACGGAATTTTGAATCAAAATGATTCTTGTGTATATGTTTTTGGACTTTTAGAATTAAACGGATGTCCTGATAGGGATAATGATTCAGATGGCGTAATGAATTTACAAGATAAGTGTCCGTTTGTAAAAGGGCTAGTTAGCTTTAAAGGGTGTCCAGGAAAAGATACTGACGGTGATGGAATTTTAGATATCGAAGATTCTTGTGTAACCCAATATGGATTATTGTCATTAAAGGGGTGTCCAATAGAAGATAGTGATGAAGATGGAATACCAAATTCAATTGATTTATGTCCTAATATTAAAGGCAGCATTAATTACATGGGATGTACTGAGCCCATAGAAGAGAAAATTCCGAATCACTTTGATCAAGAGTTTTTAAATGTATATTTTGATCATGACTCATATAGTATACTTTCTTTTTATAGACATAATTTATTGAGTGTGGGGAAATATTTAATCCAACACAAAACAAAAAAAGTATTTATTATTGGCCATACAGATAGTGACGGAACCGAAAATTATAATTTTAAACTTGGAATGAAAAGAGCATTAGAAGTTCAATCATTCCTTAGGCTAATTGGAGTTTCAGATGAACAACTTGTTATAAGTACATTCGGTGAGTTTCTACCTGATTTTTCAAACGTTTCAGAAGGCGGTAAATCTTTAAATAGACGAGTTGAATTGAAAATATCAGGTTATTAATGATTCAAATCTCCAGCATTTATCATTCTATATAACGTACTTTTTCCTACGTCTAGAATCTCAGCAACCTGCAACACATTATTGTCGTATTTCTCCAAGAAATGTTGGATGATGAGTTTATTGTATACTTTCAAAGACCTTTCTTGATTTAATAAATGTTTCATGTTTGATGCTGTAATAAATTTTAAGTGCTCATTTAAAATTATTTCATCAGCTAAAACACATGCTAACTCTACGATAGCTTTTAGTTCCCTTACATTCCCTGGATAAGTATAATCTTGAATTGCTTGGCACGCTTCAGGGGAGATTTTAACAACATCCATCTTGTTCTCCTTACAGAATTCATTGATGAATTTTTGAGTCATTAATAATGCATCATTTCCTCTCTCTCTTAATGGAGGGAGGGAAATTGGTAAACCATAAACTCTATAAAATAAATCCTGTCTAAAGGTCCCATCTTCTACTTTTTTTTGTAAATTTTGGTGTGTAGCTATGATTACTCTGGAATTCAATTTTATGGGTTTGTTACTTCCTATTCGAGTTACCTCTTGTTCTTGAAGAACTCGTAATAATTTGGCCTGAAGGGAAAGGTCTAAATCACCTATTTCATCCAGGAAAATAGTACCTAAATGTGCTTCTTCAAATTTTCCTATTCTTTTGTTAGCTGCTCCAGTGAATGCTCCTTTTTCATAACCAAACAACTCACTTTCCATTAATTCTTTTGGTATAGCAGCCATATTCACGGCAACAAAATTTTTGGAGGATCGCTCAGAGTAATCATGAATTCCCTTTGCTACTAATTCTTTACCTGTTCCAGTTTCACCGGTAATTGATACTGTTATAGAACTTTTAGCTGCTTTTTCCATTAAAGTAAAAACCTTTTCCATGGCTTTACTTTTTCCAAATATTTTTTTCTTGTAATCCTTCTTCTCTTTTAATTGTTTTCTTAAATCAATTACTTCTTCTTTTAGTTCTCTCTGGTTATTTATGTTAATTGCGGCTTTCCATATTCGGTCTCTCGTATCATCGTCTTTTACAATATAGTCGTATGCACCTTCTTTTAATAATGAAATTGCAGTGGAAACATCCTCCTGCCCACTTACTATAACAACCTCTGTTTGAGGTGAAATTTGCTTTATTCTTTTTAATAAATCAACACCGTCGATGTCTGGTAGACTAAAATCTAGACAAACCATATCTGGCCGATCTTTAAGTGCTTTCAAAGCTGACTTTCCATCAGTAAATACTTCAATAGTATAATCAGGATTTAATTCCAAATGGTATTTGATTATCTCACTATAAAATCGGTCGTCTTCAATAATAAAAATATTCATAATAAAGCTTTGATATAGGAACGAAGAATGAAGAGATTAGTTCCCGAAATAGGAATAAAGGCCTTGTTTACTTCCCGTTTTGGGAAAACAACCTCGTGTTTCTAAACTCCATATCGCTCATTTGTAGGAGTTTACGTGTTTGGCTCGGATTGAGCACATACGAAACCAAATTAAATATTATGGAAGACTTTAAATCAATTTATATCGTGGAAGATGATCTCTTATTTGGAGAACTTATGATGAATGAGCTTTGTGTTCAAACCGAAGCTGAAATAACAACTTTTTATACTGGTAAAGAATGTATTGAGAACCTCTATAAAATGCCAGATTTAGTATTGCTTGACTATGATTTAGGAGAAGAGAAAGGAATTGATGTACTAAAGAAAATAAGAAGTTTTGACCCAGATATACCGGTAGTTTTTGTGAGTGGACAAAAGAGCGGAGAATTAGCAGCAGATTGTTTGAAGTATGGTGCATTTGATTATATAACAAAGGAGAATTTTGATGATTTGAGATTTCAATTGAATATGATTCTTAATAAGATACTCAGTTTAAAACAGATTATTAAGACAGAGTTTCAGAATAATTTAATAAAAAAGAGAACAATCACTTTTGTTTGTGCTGTAATTATCATTTCGATCCTAATACTAGGATTATCAAATTAAAACTATGAAAGCAATTCTCTATATGTTTTGTATTGTTACTTGCTTCTCATGTACTGTAACAAATTTTTATCATGAAAATAATAATGTAAGCTCCGTTTTAAATCTTCACAAAGATGATTGTGAGCATGTTATTGTTTATCAAGATAAGATTAGTGTAAGTGTATGGAATCATGATGATTTAAGTGTAGGATCTGTATATGGGATTTATAACTCAAATGAGGTTTACGGAAAATGGGTTCAAGTTGAGGTAGATAGTACTATTTCACTACCTATGATTGGAAAGATTAAAGCAAAAGGCTCAACAATCTATCAATTAGAACAGATAATAACAAAGGCCTTAGATTCCCTTATTGTTAACCCGATTGTTCAAGTAAGAGTTTTAAATAAGAAAGCAGTAGTTCTAGGTGAAGTGGCTCAACAAGGCGTGTTTAAATTAGAAAGAGATAATCTTTCAATTGTTGAGCTAGTTGCTCTGGCCTCGCCATCAGAATTCGCAGACATTAAAAGTATCAAATTAATAAGAACAATATTAGGCGTTAAAAAAGAATATTTATTAGACTTCAGTAAAGCGCTAGAACAAAACTTGGGAAGTATCTGTGTTAAATCTGGAGATATTATCTCTGTTCCTAAACTCCCAGAAAAGAAAATATTAAAATCTGCTAGCATCATTGGACCTATTGGTGGTGCCATTACTTCAATAATAATTTTATTAGAATATCTCTCGAAATAATATGCAAGATCTAAAAAAAATAATATTACCGTATTTGAAAGGTTTGCCTTTTATAGTAGCAGTATTGTTGCTTTCTATTCTTATCGCTTTAAGATTAATTTACTTAACAAACCCATTGTATGAAAGTGTTGTTAAGATTAAGTTGGATGATAAAAGTTTGGGAATGGGAAATTCAAACCTTTACAAAGATTTTGATTATTTCACTTCTTCAAATAAGATCTCAGCTGAAATTGAGATCTTAAAATCTAATTTTTTAATTGAAAAAACGATTAAAAATATTGATTGGCAGATCTCTTATTATAGAAATGGTGATTTTAGAACAACTGAGTTACTTAAGAATTCGCCTTTTGTAATTTTAAAAAAGGATAAGTCTTATTTTAAAAAAACTATTCTCGTTAGTCTGATTTTTCTTACTGAAGATTCTGTACAGATTTCGTGGGAAGGCGGAGTGAATAAATTATCCTTTGATGATACGTTTATTGTAGGAAATGACACTTTAGTTTTAAAGAAAAATACAACTGCTTTTACTACAAAACAAGCTTTAAATATATCAGGTGCTTTTTCATTTTCTTTAAATGATGTAAAGACGTTAACAACATCTATTGTCCTACCATCTTTAGATGTAACATCTGTTGATAATGATGTTCCTATTGTAAGAATATCACTTAAACATCAGTTACCATTTAAAGCACAAGAGTTTGTTGATCAGCTTGCCAAAGAATACATCAAAGATTACGTTGAAGATAAAAACTCTATTGCTACAGAAACGATTTCATTCATTAATGAAAGATTGGAAGAAATAGGAGATAAGCTAATTTCTTCTGAAAAAGCAATTGAGGAATTTAAAAAATCATATAAGATCGTTAATACTAGACAGGAAACGGAAACCGGGCTTAAGCAGACTTCTCAAATTGAGATTCAACTTATTAATTTGGAGTTAGAAAGTACAGCAATAGATGCCGTTGAATCGTATGTTTCTTCAAAGAAAAACTTTTTAAAAGCAGCACCTTCCTATTTGGAATTTAGTGGGGCTTTGTATAATGGAATGATTGAGAACATTAAAAACAGTCAAGCGACCATTGAAAAATTAAAAATGAAATATAATGAGAACCATCCTAAGGTTAAGGTTGAAAAAGAAATTATTGATCAAAATGTAGAATACATAAAAGAAGCTATCAAGCAGAGCAGAATTTCAATTCATAAGAAGAAAGAAAAATTACTTGAAGAGTTGAATTTGGCTCATGGAAAATTTGTTCATTTACCAAAGCTTGAGAAGGATTTGTTAAGGCTTGAACGAGCTTTTAATTTAAATCAGAAAACGTATAATTTTTTAAGTGAGAAGAAAGTTGAAAGTAATATTGCAGCAGCTTCAAGCATGTCGTTTCATAGAATCATTCAGTTTGGATCGTTACCTAAAAAACCAGTTTCACCTAATAAAACATTAATACTTTTTGTTTCTTCTTTTTTAGGGATGTTGATAGGTGTTGGTGGTATTTGGCTTAAGAAATACGTTAATTCCTATATAGAAGATAGGTCGGATTATGAATCACTAAGTAATGTGGAAGTTGTTGGAGTAATTCCGAAAATTGAAGACTTAAATGCAAATAATGAAAGTTTCTTGCCAATCGTAAACTTAATTATCAGCAAATTTCTTAGTGATGGCTCTCTTACAATCGCAATAACATCTGCTGTAAGTAATGAGGGTAAAACCTTTATAGCAAATGGGGTTGCAAAAGCATTGAGAGATTTAGATTATCCTGTTACATTAATTGATTTAAATACTTACAATCCAACTATTTCAAATAATAATGATTTATATGGTAGAACTGGGTGGACAAATTATGAAACTAAGACCGTGTATAGTGCACCTTTTAAAATTATTTCATCGGGAACTCATAAATTAAGTTTCTCTGAAATAATCGGGAATCATGAATTTGAAGAACGATGGAAAGAAATGACATCCATTAATGCTATTACAATTATTGATACTCCCGCCTCAATATACTGCATGGATGTATCCAAAGTTTTATCAGCTTCAGAACTAGTTATTAACGTGGTTAGGGCCAATTTCACAAAACAAGATTATGTCATTCAGGCTGATCTTTTAAAAGAAAGGTATGGTCTTAAAAACATCTACACTATTATTAATTGTGTGAACAATACGATTAATGCATCAGGTGATTTTATAGGGAGTAGATTTTCATATTCTGAAAAGAAAAATGTGGTAAATAGATTAATAGATTATTATAGGACTTATGTTAGAAAATAAACTAAATAAAACTTTTTTATTACTGGATCAGGCACTTGTTAGTGGTAGTAATTTCACGATAAGTTTTTTGATAACTAAAGCTTTAGGTATCGAAGAGTTAGGAATGTATGCAATGGTCTGGGCACTAGTTTTAGTTGTTTCAGGAGTAGCTCAATCTTTTCTGATAAAACCCTTTCAAACATTTTGGGGAAAGCTATCTAACGAATGTGAGAAGAAAGACTATAGGAGCTTCTTATTTGGGTTTTTAGGCGTTACCTCAATAACGTTATTAGCATTGTCTTTCATTATTTATACGACATCTGATTATAGATTCATAAGCATAGTTGGTCTTACTTTATCCTCTTTTCTATTTCATGATTTTTTAAGAAAATATTTAATAGTAGTTATGAAGTTTAAGCTGTTATTGTTACTTGATATTGTAGGTTATTTACCAGTGTTATTCGTTGTTGATTTTGTTGATTCTATTGAGATTGTCTTATTGTATCAAGCAGGTTTTTTTGGTTTTTCTTTCTTTGGACTTTTCGGTATTTCTCAATTTAGAAATTGGGGAGAATTTGTAAGAAAACATTGGATGTTTAGTCGCTGGCTGCTTGCCGGAAATATGACACAATGGTTAAGTGGGAATTTATACATTTTAATTGGAGGATGGTATGTTAGTATTGCAGCTGTAGGTATTGTTAAACTAGGTCAAACTGTATTTGGTGTTTTTAATGTTTTGATACTAATTTTTGAAAATTATTTACCTGCGAAAGTCTCTGAGACTTATATTTCAGGAGGAAAACATGAATTGTTGATAGAACTAGATGGGTTAAAGACAAAGGTTAATGTTGTTTTCATTGTTTTGAGTTCTATCATTGTTTTCTTTTCAGAAAGAATTATTCAAGTTCTATTTGGTGATTCGTTTGTTCAATATTATTGGGTTTTCCCATTTTTTGTAGGTATCTATTTTTTCATTATTCAAACGCTTTTTTTACGACTTTACTTTCGAACTATAGAAAATACCAAAACATTATTCCAGTCTTACTCCTGGGCTTGTATTTTGAACGGATTAGCAGCTTTTCCTTTAATGTATTGGCTTGGTGAGGTGGGGATGTTGATAGGAATGCTGTTAACCCAGATCATATTTTGGATCGACTTAAAATTTAATTTAAATCAAATATATCATGAAAATAATACACTTAGTACTAGGTAAAGCCAATCCAGAAAGGATGAATGGCGTAAATAAAGTAGTTTATAATCTTGCGAAAAGTCAAGTTTATTCAGGTCATAATGTTACTCTGTGGGGAATCGCTAATACGGAACTGGTCAATTACGGGAAAAGACCTTTTAAGACAGTTTTGTTTAAGAATATGAGAAAGCAGTTTTCAATTGACTCTAAATTAGATATTGAAATAGCAAAGCTCCCGGCTGATTCTATTTTTCATATTCATGGAGGCTTTATTATCGAATTTTATTTTTTAATTAAAAAGATAAAGGAAAGAGGCTATAAAGTTATTTTCACACCACATGGTTCTTACAATAAAGAAGCCCTTAAAAAGAATAGGCTAATCAAGTTTTTTTACTTGAGGACTATTGAAAAATTCCTACTAAGAAAGGTTGATGTTATTCATTCTGTGGGAGAAAGTGAGCAAGATTCGATTATAGATATTTTTCCATCTTTAAAGGATAAATGTGTTTTAATACCAAATGGTTGCGAATTGAAAAAGAAGATAAATATTATTCGTTCTAGTAACGATATTTTGTCTTTTTCTTATTGCGGAAGATTAAGAATGTACACTAAAGGACTAGATATTTTGATCGAAGGGTTTAGCAAATATATTCAGGAGTACGATTCGAGAACTATGCTTCATATTATTGGTGACGGTGAAGATGGAGACAAATTAAAATCTATGGTAAAAGAATTTAATCTGACTGAAAATGTGATTTTCCACGGTTCTAAATTTGGTATTGAGAAAGACAGAATAATAAGTAATTCTGATTTTTTTATTCATTCATCAAGATATGAGGGCTTGCCAACCGGGGTTTTAGAAGCCTCAAGTTTAAATATTCCTTGTATTGTTAGTAAACCAACAAACATGGCTAAGTATATTAGATACTATGAATCTGGATTGGTGATTGAAGAAAACACTAGCGAGGGGATTTATGCTGAGATGATTAAGGCATCGGTGATAAAATACTCTAATAAACTATCTAATTACTCAGAGAATACGTCAAAGATGGTTAACGATAAATTTAGATGGAGTAAAGTTTCAAAGGAGTTAGTTCGTGTGTATTCAAGTGTAGCATAGTGCTAAAGAAAAAACATATAAATATCACTTCAATTACGAAGCTTTTAACGGTGATTGTATTTTGTAAAATACTAGGATACTTTACCCTTAGTGAGAATATTTCGGTGACTAGAGTCGTTAAAATTCTCTTACGAGTTTCTACCACTTTAGGCGCTGTGTTCTTGTTTATTAATATGAATAAAAAAGGAGTTCCAGAACGCTTCAAGGTTTCCAATTGGTGGATTTTGGGGCTCTATTTATTTTATTTTTTCTTAGGTGGACTTAGTTTGTTTTGGAGTACAAAACCAGGGTATAGTTTATTGCAATTGGTAATGAATAGTGAGAGTATTTTATTTTGTGCTTACTTTTTTAAGTATGTGTATACACTTAATTATTATTGTAAATTAGAGGACCAGAAAATCCAATTATCAAAAATATTTGGAGATGCTATTTTCGTTATCAATCTATTATTTTTAATTGGCGTTATAGCTATGCCCGATCTCTTTTTAAGGCTTACACATGGAGGAGCAGAAAAGAGGTTAGGAGGTTATTTAATGAACCCAAACGAGTTGGGAATGTTAGCTGTTATTGGGTTAGCTTGTTATTTAAGCTATTGGAAAAAATCATCTAATAAGAAAGGTCTTTTTTTCCAATTCCTAATTGTTTTCATATGTCTGCTATTAACTAGTTCTAGGTCGTCGATGATAGGTTTTTTATTAATTCTATTATATCACGTTAATCAAAGTAACAATGTTAAATTAAAAGCTGGAATCATAATCTCGATAATTGCTTCTCTTCCTTTAGTTATTAATACCATATTTCTAAAGCAAGGAGATTTAGAGGAAGTAATGAGTATGACTGGTAGGCTACCTTTTTGGAAAGCTTTGTTTAATGAAGGGTTTCCAAAAGAGCCTTGGTTGGGATATGGTTATATGAGAATTGCTTATACAGATGCCTTTCACAGTGTACATACTTACGCAGGTAAGATGACTCATAATACATTTATTCAGGTTTTGATGAATTTGGGAATAGTGGGTTTTGTTACTGTTTTTTGGCAATTATTTTTTACAACAATCAAAATGTTTCAACTGGCAGACAAGAGAATGAAGAGTTTTGCTATAGGATTATTCATTCCTATAATTATCAATTCATTCACTGAATTTGGGATTTTTGGAGAAGCCAATTACGGTATCTTATTTTATCAGGTAATCATTTTTCTTATTGTAATTAAAGAAAGAAAGGTGTTAACCTCGATTGAAATCAGGAGAGAATCTGTTTTCTTAGAAGGCTACGAGATTAATAATTAATTCCAATAATGGGAAACATGACGCGTAATTGTTTCTATATGGGAATTTAATTCATTGCTACTATTTTACAACCATCTCATTTTAAGACTTTTAACATGTTGGCTTGTTCGTGGTAATACCTCAGTAAATTAAGCACATGAGAGACAGTGAAATTATTGCAAAGGTACTATTCCCCAAAAAGGAGAATTATTTAGAAAACAGCCCGGAGGGTGTTATCTCGAAAATAGGGAGAGTTAAATATATTATTGATTATACAAATAATTTAAATATTCAAGGTTTACGTAAACAGGAATTTTTTTATTTAAGTAATCCTAATGGAGGTATACGGTGGTTTTTTTCTAAAGAATCTATAAAGCCTTTATTCCTGAAATTATATAGCTCGAATTCAATAAAGGCAAAGTGTTTTTCATCTTTTATTACTCTATATCATTTTTTAGGATTTAATAAGAGTTGGATTTACAAGTCTTTTACTGTCTTGTATAAATCTCCAATGAATAAAAGGTTTGGAAAAGAGTATGCTGTATTTACAGGAACGAAAGGTCCTAATCGAAAATCAGTTATTGTGTATGAAACAGTATCAGGTGAAATTAGATTTGTAAAGAAAGGCTTATCATTTAAAAGTAATTTCCTACTTAAGAACGAAGGTCAGATTCTAAATCACTTTGCTAAAGGGGAGTTAGGATCTCCGAAAGTAATTAGAAATGAAATAGGAGAGCTAGAGTTAGAAAACATTAGAGGGGATAAGGCAGAAGTTCTAGATGTTTTCGGTCGGCCACATTACAATGCTTTTTTAAAAATCTATCAAGGAGCAAGTTATAAAACGATAAATAATACATCATTTTGGCAAAATATTGAAAGTAATCTTTTCGCGTTGGAGCAAAATAAAATTAGCAGAGGATCATCATTAATTCCTTATTTAAAAGAGTTGAAAAACCAAGTTAATGAACATGCTCTAATACCTATGTCGTTTGCGCATGGAGATTTCACACCATGGAATTCTTTTGTAGAAAAAGGTGAAGTTAAAGCACTTGATTGGGAGTTAGGATTAAAGGAAGCTCCGATTTTGTTTGATGTATTTCATTTTATAATATATTCTGGAATTCTTTTAAAAAGAAAAAGTGCAAATGAAATTTTTAAAGAAATTGAGCTTGTAAGTAATGGAATTTTAAGTGATAAAATTTATCATGCGAAGCTTTGGGAAAATCTCTTAAACTTCTATTTGTTATATAATATTAGCTACTATTTACTCATTTATAATTTCCAAAAAAAGCCACATCGACAAGTTTACTGGCAGCTTTCAACTTGGCTTGATTTACTTAAAATAACAGTAAATAAAAATGTAAAATTATATCCTATGAACAATTTTTTAAAAGAGCTTTTCTTTAGCTTAAAAAACGAACGTTATGCTGTTGTCCATGAGCTTCATGAGTTTTCTCCTGAGCATGAAATAACAGGAGATATAGATATATTAATTTCAAAAGGTTCACTGAATAATATCAAGGAATCTCTAGAAGTAAACTGTAATGTATTGAAGTTTAAGAAGGTTGTGAAAAGTTTTATGACGACTTATATTTTTTTCTTTGACGGTGGAAAGACTTTAAGTATTGATTTTATAACCAACCTAAAAAGAAAGAACATTGTATTTGATAGTATTCTTAGAATGATTAATGCTTCCGTTCAAAATTCATACGGTGTAAAACAAACGAGATTAGTGGATGATTTTTCTTATTTAGTTAATTTTTACCAGTTAAATAATGCTCATTTACCTGTTAGATATGCAGAGAAGTTTTCGAATTTATTAGCTGTTGAGCGAAATGGAATTAAAAATTACTTAAATCTAAAATACAGTTTGGATTATGAATACATTGACAGCTATTTTGAATCCACAGAAAAAACGAGGAGAGCTTTGGTTTCACATTGCAACAGAAGCCTTATTAATAAAGGATTTAAAGGTTTAGTTAACAAATTTATTTATGTTCTTGACAGTATCAAAGAGTATCAGAAAACATCTGGTTTTATGGTCACTATCTCAGGAGTTGATGGAGCTGGTAAATCAACAATTATTAATAATTTAAAAACTAAACTTTCGAAAGAGTATCGTAAAGAAGTTATTATTTTAAGACACCGCCCAAGTATTCTACCCATACTAAGTGCTATTAAATTTGGTAAAAAAGGCGCCGAAAAAAGAGCAGCAAATAGATTACCTAGAAAAGGGGGGAATAAGAGTTTGATCAGCTCCTGGTTTCGATTCTCTTACTACTATTTAGATTATCTATTTGGACAATTATATATCTACTTTAAGCATATAGTGAGAGGAAGGATTGTTGTTTTTGATAGGTATTATTTTGATTTTATTGTAGATGGGAAACGAACAAATATTGCCATAAAATCAAAGTTTATTAAACCATTTTACAATTTCCTTATTAAACCGCGATTTAACTTTTTTATTTACGAATCGGCTGAAGAGATTTTGAAGCGCAAGAAAGAGCTCTCTTCATCAGAAATTACAGAACTAAATGCATCCTATATGGTTTTGTTCAAAGAGTATTCCCGCAGGTATGATCAGGTGTATTTACCGCTTAGAAATAAGAATATGGAAAAGACAACAGGTATTGTATTGTCTGAAATTGTAAAAAAAACATTTTAATATGAAGAAGTTAATAGAGTCGATTATTAAATTAAGAAATCCAAATTTTCATTTAGACTCAAATGTTTCGATTTGGTTTATTATTAGCCTTGTTTCTGAGAAAACAATAGAATGGCTGCGAGCTCAAAAATATAGAATAGTTGGAAAGAAATGGAGTTTAGTTTTTATTGGTAAACATTCTGTAATTAAAGGAGTTGGGTCAGTTGAATTCGGGAAATGGGTTAAAATAGGAAGGGGCGTAAAATTGTTCTCTTTAGGTCGTGAAGGTATCGCTATAGGAAATAATAGTGGCATTGGAGATTATAGCAGTTTGGTTGTTTCAATGACGTTAAATCAGATTGGAAAAGGAATCAAAATAGGAAATAATGTTGGTATTGGAGAGTATGCTTATTTGGGTGGTGCAGGAGGATTAGAAATTGGAGATGATTGTATAATAGGACAGTATTTAAGTTGTCATCCTGAAAATCATAATTTCAACAATGTAGACCAATTAATCAGGCTTCAAGGAACAACTCGGATAGGGATTACAATAGGTGAAAATTGCTGGATTGGATCGAAAGTTACAATATGTGACGGTGTTAAGGTTGGGGACGGTTGTGTAATCGCTGCAGGAAGTGTATTAACCAAAAGTTTTCCTTCAAATTCGGTAATTGGAGGTGTTCCCGCCAGAGTTCTAAAATCTAGAAAAAAAAATTACATAAAAGCAATATAAACTAAAATCAAAAAATCATGAAAACAATTTTAATCAGCGCATATTCGGTAAATCCTTTTAAAGGATCGGAAGATGGGATGGGATGGAATTTCACCCTTCAAGCAGCGAAATACAATAAAGTAATAGTGGTAACTAGGAAGAATAATCGAGAGGCTATATTTTCCTATTCCAAGGAAAACAATGTGGATCTAACCAATGTTCAATTCGAATTTTATGATTTACCGTATTGGATGAGGTTTTGGAAGAAAAAGAATAAAGGTGCATTAATATACTACTATATGTGGCAAATTGGACTGGCCTTGAAATTGAAAATGAGTAGTCTTGAATTTGATGTAGTACATAATTTAAATTTTCATAATGATTGGACACCATCTTTTTTATGGGTGCTTAATAAGCCTTTGGTTTGGGGGCCTATTGGCCATCATCCTGAAATAAAAAGTAGTTATTTAAAAACTTATGGATGGAAAGCACAAGTACTTCATAAACTAAAATGGGTTGTGAAATCCTTCTTTTGGAAGTTTGATCCTTTTTTGAAATTAACGAGAAGTAAGGCTAAGAAAATTATAGTTATGAATTCCGCTGCAAAAGTGGGGAAAGGTAATAAGTCTAAAATAGTTTTAATGCCTTCTGTTGCTACTGAAGAACCTCAAAGGATTAAAAATCAAAGATCAGATGAGTTTAAGGTTTTAAGCGTAGGGAGGTTAGTACCTTTAAAAGGTTTTGATATTGCTTTAAAGGCATTTGCAAAGTTTTACTATTCTTTAAGTAGATATGAGCAATATCACGCGTCTTTTACAATTGTTGGTAGTGGGGTTTTAAAAGCTGGATTAATCCATTTGATTGAAAAATATAAGTTAAAAGGTAGAGTGAGAATAATAGATTGGGTAGAGAGAAAGGATCTTTTATCCTATTATCGAAATAGTAATGTGTTTTTGTTTCCAAGCCATGAAGGAGCTGGAATGGTAGTAGCTGAAGCAATGAGTTATGGTTTGCCAGTAGTTTGTTTAGACAATTGTGGGCCTGGTGAATTTATTGATGAAACTTGTGGAATTAAGGTGGAGAGCGTAAGCTATCATTCAATAATTCATAACACAGCTTTTGCTTTACGGTATTTACATCAGAATAAAGAAAAACGTGAAAAACTCTCTAGAGGTGCTTATGTTAAGTTCAAAAAAGACCTAAGCTGGAAGTTAAGAGCGAAAAAATTAGCTAATATTTATAAATCTGCAATGAGTGCGTAATTGAGAAGGAATTCCCTTTTTGGGAATTATTCGGAATATTTATTTTCAGTAAACAACTGTAAGTTAGTTGTTTGTGTTTTTGGTTTGATCTAGGTATTAAGAAGTACTAGGAAACTAAAAACAAATAAAATGAAAGTAGCAATTATAGGGTCAGCAGGAATACCATCCAAATATGGAGGTTTTGAAACATTGGTAGATAAGCTAGTTGGAAATTTAGAAGACAAATTTGAATTTCACGTGTATTGTTCCAAAAAAATTTACACAAAAGAAGAACGTGTATCTCACTATAAAGGAGCCAAACTACATTATGTGCCGATCAATGCAAACGGGATTAGCAGTGTTCTTTACGATATAGTTAGTATGATTCATGCCTTACTTTATGCAGATCAATTGCTAGTGTTAGGCGTTTCAGGAGGGTTATTTATACCTATCATAAAACTGTTTACAAACAAAATTGTAATCGCTCATATTGATGGTTTGGAGTGGAGAAGAGGTAAGTGGAACTGGTTTGCTAAAGGCTTTCTCAAATTAAGTGAAAGAGTGGCTGTTAAATTTTCGGATGCAGACATTACTGATAATGAGGTTTTAAAAAAATATACAGCTATAAATTATAGTACATTAAGTACCATTATTGCTTATGGAAGTGATCACGCTGTTGACGTTCTTCCAACTTATAAAAACTTTGAAGAATATCCTTTTTTACAAAAAAAGTATGCTTTTTCTGTTTGCAGAATTGAACCAGAAAATAATATTCATTTAATACTAGGTGCTTTTTATAGATCAGAGATGCCGTTGGTTTTTGTAGGTAATTGGAAAAACAGTAAGTACGGTAGGGATTTAGTAAGAAAATATGCAAAAACAGAGCATATTATTTTACTAAATCCAATTTATGATGAGCATAAAATTAATATGCTACGAAGTAATGCTACACTGTATCTACATGGTCACTCTGCAGGCGGTACTAACCCGTCTTTGGTAGAGGCGATGAATTTAGGATTACCAGTCCTAGCCTATAATGTGTCTTACAATAAGGCGACTACTAAAAACGCAGCTTATTATTTTTCTAGCTCATCAGAGTTGATCAGGTTAGTTGAAGGTTATAATGCTGAATATAAAAGAATGGGAAAAGGCCTGAAAGTTATTGCAGAGGAGTATTACACATGGAAGTCTATTTCATATCAATACCAGCAATTGTTTTTATCCTTTGAATATAATTATGAAAAGAAAGGATTGGATTCAATTTATTCACAATTACCGCTCTCGATATTAGAAGCAAATAATTTGGTCCATTTGAGAAGTCCAAAAAAGTTTTACGCTTAATTTTTTAGTTATGATATTAAATGGAATAATATGTTTCGGTATTACCCTTGTGATGTTACCTTTAATTATAAGGTTATCCAAAAAGAACAATTGGGTTGATAAGCCAGATGGAAGGAAAAACCATATAGGAGAAATTCCAAACCTCGGCGGAGTTGCGATTTTGATTGCGATCTCATTAAGTTGTAGCAACTATTTTATGCATCATTATTTTTTCTATGCTTCAATTTTACTTTTGTTTTTAGTTGGACTTATAGATGATAAGCTAGATTTATCGGCGAAAATTAAATTTGGAATTCAGTTTTTATCAGCTACTTGTATTGTTTACGGAGAAGGGTTATTTATTCATCCTGAGTCAGAAATTTTACTAGGACTCGAAATTCCAATTTTCATCTTAGAAATAGCATCTCTAGTTTTAATGGTTGGTGTGATTAATTCTGTTAATTTATTAGATGGAATTGACGGCCTAGTTGGAGGAATGCTATTGATTTCATTTCTGGTTTTAACCTCTCTTTTTATTTATTTGGGACAGGGGGATGTTGCTGTTTTATGTATATGTTTAACCTTTTCGTGCTTAGCATATTTAAAATATAATTATGCTCCAGCAAAGATTTTTTTAGGTGATAACGGCTCTTTAGTTTTGGGAGGAATTTTAGGATATTTAATCCTCAATATTTTCAGTACTCATTCAAGCGATTCTTCAGTATCTCATTTAATTGGGTTTTCAATTCTTTTCATCCCATGTTATGATATGTTGAGGTTATTTATCACTAGAATTTTACAGAAGAAATCACCCTTTAAAGCAGATACAAATCATGTTCATCATTTATTACTTAAGAGTGGTTTTAATGTTAGAAAAACAACTTTAATACTATGGGGTATCCATGCTTTAGTATTGTTGTTCTGTGTTGTCTTATTAAGGATTGATGATAATAAATCAATGATTTATATAAAGGTTCCAATAGCAGCTATCTATTTGTATGAAGTTATCTCGTTGAGGAACTACATTAAGTTAAAATCAGAAAAACGTGTTGCGGTTAAGGAACTTAAAGACCTTTCGAATGAAAACGCCCATGCTTTTAATCAATTAACTAAAAAGAAATATCATGAAAACTAAAAGGAAAATAGCAATTGTAGAGGATAATATAATGTTTGCTAATATTTTGGCAAATCATATCCAGGAGGAATATAAAGCAGAAACTTCAATTTATACTTCCGCAGATCAATTTATGGAGTCTAATATGAAGGAATATGATTTGTTAATATTAGATTACTATTTAAATATTTCAGATTACTTTGCGCCTTCAGGAGAGAAAGTTTTGAAGTCCATAAATTCCACAGATATTAAGCTTCCGATAATATTGTTAAGTGATCTTAATGAGCCTGCAAAAGTATCTAAACTCATGAGAGAAGGTGTGTCCCAATTCGTTAAAAAAGACGATCGATTATTTCTTAGAATCATTGAATCTATTAGTGAAATAATGAAATTAAAAGATTCTTGCGAAGAATTGGATAAGAATGAATTTCTTTCTCATAAACTATCACTTAGGATGATAACTGTTACATCTGTTGTACTCGTATTATTAATGATTTTATAATGGGAAAGAATAAAAAATATAAAATTCATTTTGTTCACCTTTTAAACGACTATAGTGGTAGTCCAAGGGTTTTGAAGCAAATAATATCATATACTGATACTATGGGAATTGATTACAAAGTATGGTTAGGTAGTAAATCAAAAGGTCATTTATCTGGATTCTATAATGCAACACGTTTCAATTATTCATTTAGCAAGTATAAAATAGTAACCGTACTTAAGCTTTTAATTGTTCAAATCAAGTTTTTCATAGCTGCACTTATTGAAGTGAAAAAAAATGATGTGGTATACATTAATACTTTATTACCAATTGGATTTTCTCTTGGAGGGTATCTAAAAGGAGGTGAAATAATTTATCATATTCATGAAACGTCAATCAATAAAATTCTTAAAAGAATACTTGTTTATGGGGTTAAGAAAACTAGTTCTAAAAATATTTTTGTAAGTAATTTTTTAAAGAAGAAAGAAGATGTTTTGGGCGTGAATTCTGAAGTTGTATATAATAGTTTAGATGAAAGTTTTAAACGGTATGATAGTGGAACGTCCTCTCAAGAGAATATTTTAATGTTATGTAGTTTAAAGGAATATAAAGGAGTACATGAATTTATTTCTTTGGCGAAAATGCTCCCTCAGTTTAGTTTTGAACTCGTTTTAAATGCTTCGAAAGAGGAAGTTGATCGTTGGCTTCTATCTATTAAATTGACTAATAACCTGAAAGTTTATTCAAGGCATAAAGAAGTTTTTAAATTTTATCAAAGAGCAAAAATTGTATTGAATTTATCACAACCTGATAATTGGGTTGAGACTTTTGGTTTAACTGTAATTGAAGCGAATTACTTTGGTGTTCCTGTAATTGTTCCACCAGTTGGGGGAATAGCTGAAATTGTTATTGATGATGTAAATGGATATAAAATTTCAAGTAAAAATTTATCCAATATTAAGCGAAAAATAGAAGAGATTTCATACGATGATAATCTACATAAACGGTTGAAAGATGGTTCACTTCACGAAGTAGATAAGTATGATTATAAGGGGTTCGGGCCTAAAATTTTGAATGTTATAAAAAATGGTAAACCCTTTTAAGAAAAAAAAGTATACATCTTATGAATAAGGAGAAAAACTTCAATAGCTTATCAACTAAACTAAGTCTTGGTTTTACAGCAATATTTTTGATGTTTTCAGTTTATTTCGTTTCTTCAAATTATATAAACAATATTTCAAAATCCGAATCTTCGGCTCTTCTTCAATTAAAAACAATTACCCAAAACCTATCTCTAACAATTAATATTGATGAGCATGAAAAGCTCTTGCTGGCACATGAAAATAAAGATGCTATAAAAAGTAATTCGGAGAATGATATATATGATGAGATCCATCAGTTATTATGGATGACGAGGGATTTAAACGATTTACAAACGGATGTTTATACATGGGTTATTGATTCGTCTCAAAAACAAACGAGAATTGTATTTGGAGTAACAAGTGGAGAGATTCCTTATTATAGACATGTTTGGAGGGAGTACCCAGAAGAGTTACTTTCATTAATAAATACGGGCGGTGGTTTAACTAATTATTCAGATGAAAACGGTAGATGGATAAGTTATGTTAGTCCTTTAATTAATTCTAAAGGAGTAGTAGTAGCCGGAATACAAGCTGATATTCCATTTGATTATTTTGTAGAATTAGCCGAAAGTTCAGCTCTAAAAGAAAGTATCATTATGCTCTCTATAGTTGTTGTTTTTCTAATGATGATGCTATGGACTTCTAATCGGTTAGGAAAGAAACAGGCTGCGTTAATTGATGCTGAAATTTCTCGAGAACGGTATGTTCAAATCTTGAATGATTCTACTGATCTTATTTATCAAATGGATGTGTTAGGATATATAACTTATGCCAATAAAACAATGGTTGATTTGTATAACAATCAGAAGCTTCTTGGAAATCATATGTCTGAACTTGTTTCAGAGTCTCACAAAGAAAAGGTAGCTAAGTTTTTTAAAAATATTATAGAAAATAAGGAGTTTGATCGCGAATTAGAGTTTTCTTCACGATCCAATAACAACGAAAGGATATGGATTGGTCAATTTTTCACACCAATGTATAAGGATGAGAAATTAATAGGATATCAGGCAACGGCACGGAACGTAACAGAAAATAAAAAGTTGAAATTTCAATTGGAGCGAGCAAAAATTAAGGCTCAGGGTTCTTTAAAAGCTAAAGAGATCTTTTTTGCGAATATGAGTCATGAAATTAGAACTCCTATTAATGCAATTATTGGAATGGGAAATTTACTTAGCAAAACCCCTCTCTCTGAAAAACAAAAGTCTTACTTCAAAAATATTAGATTATCAGCTAATAATTTATTGATTGTTATTAATGATATTTTAGATCTTTCAAAAATTGATGCAGGTAAACTAAGTATAGAAAAAATTAATTTTAGTTTCACTAAACTTTTTCAAAACATAAAGGACACTAACGAATATCGGATATCTGAAAAATCAATTCTCTATGAGGAAGAGATAGATCCTAAATTCTCTCAACTTATTTTTGAAGGAGATCCTTTTCGAATCAATCAAATTTTACTCAATTTTTTAAGTAATGCAATTAAATTTACTGATCAAGGAACGATTAAGTTAATAGCGAAAGTGAACGAAATAAAAGAAGGAGTGGTTTCTATTCAACTTGGTATAAAAGATTCAGGAATAGGAGTAAAGAAGGATAAGCAAAATCTAATTTTTAATTCTTTTGATCAAGAGGAAACAGGTACTAGTAGGAAGTACGGAGGTACAGGATTAGGACTCTCAATAAGTAAAAAAATAACGGAGCTTTTAAAAGGGAATATTGGAATAGAAAGTGAGCTTGGAAAGGGAAGCTATTTTTATATAAATCTTAACATGCCTATTGGGAAAGAGTTAATTGAAGATGAAAAAAGCAAAAGAGAAATTGTTAATCTGCAAGGAATGAAAATCCTTATTGCTGAAGATAATATTATCAATATGGTTTATGTTTCTAGTGTATTAGAAGATCTAGAGTGTGAAGTTTTTAAAGTGGAAAATGGTAGGGAAGCTGTTTCTTTATTAAAAGATACGGATGTAGATCTTATATTAATGGATATTCAAATGCCTGAACTTGATGGTTATCAAACGGCTAGAGAGATAAGAGAAAACCTAAAAAAATCAACACCCATAATTGCTCTAACAGCTAACGCATTTAAAGAAGATGTAGAGAAAGTTAAAGCTGCTGGAATGAATGGCTTTGTTTCAAAACCGTTTGATCCTATTGATTTAATAACTGAAATAGGTGCAGTGATGGAGGGAAGTGAGTTTGTGAAAAAGGATAATACTTCGTCCATAGAAGTAGCTGAAGAAATTACTGAATTGGACGAGCCTTTATTTTCATTAAAAAAATTAGAATCTCATTCAAGAGGGAATAAAGAATTCCTTTTAAAAATGATTAATATTTTCAAGGAGGAAATGCCTAGATCTCTTCTTCTTCTAAAGGAAGCGTTGAAAAATGAAGATTGGATTAAGGTTAGTCAAATTGCACATAAAATTAAGCCTTCAATAGACCTGTTTGAGATAGGTGAGATTACAAAAGTAGTAAGAGAATTGGAATCTGAAGGAAAAAAGAATTCACCAGATATTTTAAAATTAATTGAAAACTCTAACTTAATTATTAAAACTTGTGAGTTCGTTGTTCGTCAACTTTAACTTGCCTTTAATAAACCATTTATGACACAAAAATAAATGAAGTTATTAACCATTTCTTTGCTGCCTAGTGTTACCTCTTCCCTTTGATGAATATGATCAGGTTTAATGTCTAATGTACTCTCTCCGTTTGTAGTTGCTTTACCATTTGCTTGTTCAGCTATGAAAGCTAAAGGATTACATTCATACATTAATCTGAGCTTGCCTTTTGGGTTTGCCTTTGTTCCGGGGTAAATAAAAATCCCTCCTTTAAGTAAGTTTCTGTGAAAGTCGGAAACCATACTTCCTATGTACCTTTGAGTTGTTCCTTTTTGATCTTTAATAAAACTTAAATAATTGTTTATTGCACTTTGATAACTCTTATTGTATGCCTCATTTATACTATATATATTACCTTTCGTTGGAGTGGTAATGTTTTCGTTGGTTAAATAGAATATACTATCAATTGGATTTAATGTGTAAATAGAAACACCGTTACCTTTTGTGAGTACTAAATTTGTTGATGGTCCGTAAGCAATGTATAATGCGGCAATTTGAGACTTCCCTGATTGAAGAAAATCATTTTTTGTTATTTGCTTATTTTTCTGTCTGTAAATAGAGAAAATTGAACCAATACCAACGTTAACATCTATGTTACTGGATCCGTCTAAAGGGTCCATCATTACAATGAAATTTGATTTACTATTGTCGATTATTATTTCATTTTCATTCTCTTCCGATACTATTCCAGATACTAATTGGGTTTGAGTTAAAGCATCAATTAGAAGGTTGTTTGCATACATGTCAAGTTTTTTAACTTCTTCATTTTGAACATTATTAGCACCTGTTGTTCCCAATAAATTACTTAAAGCTCCCATTGCAATCTTTTGCTGAATAGTAATACATGCATCAGATATTTTAACAATAAGCTTGTTTAAATCTGATGCAGTATCTAGTGGACTACTTGATAAATGGCTGATTAGTGTTTGTCTATTTTTCATGATGTTATTTTTTTCTTGCACGCAAAAGGCGCTAATTCCATGTTAAGATTAATTAGTCGTGAAATCGATTTTTTAAACTTGTTAATTTTCTCCCGATATTCAATTATAAATTCATTGGACTCGAGATCTCCATATACGCTGGCCATTTCTTCATGATTTGAAAAAGTTGACTTTCTGAATGGACTTGTGAAATCTTTATGTCTACTTTCTTTTATCCTATTGAAATTTTTCATTGAAATAGTAGGAGCTATAGATACCCATTGGCCCCATGTTTCTTGCGTTAAGCAATTTAATTCTAATACCTTTAGTAAAGCAGAAATTGCATGGTTTACTTTTTTAATTGGATATTTCTCTAATGTTTTTGAATAAAACTCATGCGTTTCTTCCCAATTATTTATCTCATTATTTTCGATTTGATTGATTAAGTCATCTATGGCCTCTTCTTCCATCAAAATTCCCCCCATATTAATCCATGGCTTGAAATTATATCCTCCGGTGATAAGCAGTACGACTTCATTATTGTGGTTTTCATATAGTTCGTCAACGGACTGAACAACATGTAGAATGAGTTGATTTGTATACTCTTCGATTGCTAATTTGTAGTTCTTAATTCTTACAGGCCTATTGCTATTTTCGATTACCCTCTTTGGAATAATTAAGTCATTTTGAATAGTTGGATATTGCTTCTCCCATTCTTTAAGTAAGTTAATTGCTTTTACAATTTCAAAAGCAGTATCAGGAGCAAGAAAATCGTATTCATAAGTAAAGTCTTTATTAATCCTTTTATCCCTTTTGTTAAACTTCCAGCTATTTCTTGCAAGGGCGTACATATTATTTCTAAACCAATAACTTGGATTTATATTAAGTTCTTTTTGATCAGTTGAGTTACTAATTAATGCAAATGGAAAAGGATTTACAATTTCACCAGGATAGTTCCCTTTAACAATCAAATTGAAGCTAGCAAAAACACTATTGTGTTTTAAAGTAACGGACAGACCTGGCCAAAAGCCACGTTTTGCAATAATTTCTCCATCCGCAGCTCTGGAGTTATGATTGCTTCCTATAGTTGCTCCCGCAGCAAGATTTGACTGTCCTTGAATATTCGCAGCAATTAGGAATGAATTATTGTGATGTTGTTCATGATTTGGAAAAATTAATGCGTTTAGTACCTCACAGCATGATATAGTTGAGTTATCCCCAAGGAATGAATTGATTAGTCTAGCTCCATATTTTAAAGTAGCATTTTCACCAAGAATAAAACGAACGGCCTTCACCCCATAAAATGATTTGGATCCTGGTTTCATTATACCGTTAACCAATTCACAACCTTCACCAATTTGCACTGGAGACTCTTCATTACTTAGGATACTAACATTTTTTATTTTATTAACCCCTTTTATGTAAGTATGAGGTCCAATATAGCTGTTTTGAATAGATAAAGAATTTTTAATAACGCTTCCACTTTCAATTACACCAAAAGACCCAAGACTTGTTGTACCTTTTTGTTGAGTAAATTCACTTAGTCTTTTTTGAAGAATTGGATTCCCTCTATATTTACCCCATAAGTATGCATCTGCACTTGTTATCTCATTGAAGGGTAGGATACCTCTGTTACCGTTTTCATTAATGATTTCAATCCAGTTAAGGTTTTCTTCGTTCTCACCATCCTTTATGTATTCAACCCCAAATTTTGCATCTTCAGAAGTTCTTAGTTCAGATAGGTTTTGAATGATTACTAAATCTTTTATAATATAATTAGCAGCGTATTTTAAGTTTGATATCGCAACATTATCGCCAATGTCACAATTGATAATCATACTATTTTGAATACCAATTTTGAATTCAAACTCTTTGTACTCTAAGAATCCATCTGTTAATTCTCCAATCCTAACCAAACCATAAAAACGATTGTTTCTAATTAATTTTGGCTTGAAATTACTTGAAACTCTAACTTTCGACCAGTCATCCGATTGGTTCCCGTTCTCTATTAATTCTTCCTTTTCTTCTTCAGAAAGTAAACGGTAAATTCTTTGGTTTTGTTTAAACCTTTGTCCATTACCATTGTTTTCAGCTTTCACGAAGCTTGATCCTATATTTTCTCTTACTAGCTTTACCATGTCGTTATTATTAGCGGTTAAAATTTTTTTGACCTTCTTATGAAATCGATGCAGTATTGAATATTTATTCAACTGTTACGCTTTTTGCTAAATTCCTTGGTTTATCTATATTATTACCTAATTCTCTAGCAGTATAATAGGAAAGTAATTGAAGTGGTATAACACTCAGTATTGGTGCAATTAGAGATAGTGCATTTGGAATTTCAATGCAGAAATCTAGAAGCTCTTTTGTTCTATTATCTCCTTGTGTTATTATGCCGATAACTTTTCCTTTTCTTGATTTTATTTCTTTGATATTTGATAGATTTTTCAAGTAATTTTCATCTTTCAAACAAATTATTATTGTTGGAGTATTGCTCTCAATCAAAGCAATAGGGCCATGTTTCATTTCACCAGATGCAAAACCTTCTGAATGTATATAAGTTATTTCCTTCATTTTTAAAGCGCCTTCCATTGCAATTGGATATTGGATTCCCCTTCCTAAAAACAAGATGCTTTTTGCTTTGGCTAGTTCTTTTGAAATATTTTGGATGTTTTCGGTCTGCTTAAGAATTAGATCCACTTTCTTATTAATATTCGATAGTTCTTTTGTTAATTCATCAAGTTTAGATTGCTCATATGTTTTCCGCATTTGTGCAATTTTGATCGCAATCAAAAATAAAACTGATAATTGAGCCGTAAATGCTTTAGTTGATGCAACACCTATTTCAATTCCGGCATGAGTATATGCACCTTCATGGGCCATTCGAGCAATAGAAGAGCCCACAACATTACATACTCCAAAAATGGAAGCACCTTTTATTTTGGCTTCTTCAATTGCAACTTTTGTGTCGGCCGTTTCACCAGATTGTGAAATTGCTATAATTGCATCTCCTGATGATATTATTGGATTTTTATATCTGAATTCTGATGCAAATTCAATTTGGGTTGGTATTCTTGTTAGAAATTCTAAAAAATATTGGGCTGTAAACCCGGCATAATATGAAGTTCCACATCCAATAATGATGAGTCTATTAGCATTGAAAAGGTGTGGTGCGAATTTATCAATTCCACCTAGTTTGATTTGGTAGTCAGAACTAATTCTACCTCTTAAACTATCATATATAGTTTTTGGCTGTTCAAAAATTTCTTTTAGCATGAAATGATCATAACCGTTTTTTTCGATCATTTCAACCTCTAGATCCAATGTCTCTATTATTGGGTTTCTCTGTTTGTCTTCTAGTTGAATAATTTCAAAATTATTTTTAGACAAGACAACTATTTCATCATCGTTAATATAAATTACTTGTTTTGTATGTTCTATTATTGGAGAAGGGTCAGAAGCTAAAAGAAATTCATTTTTACCTATTCCTAAAACCATTGGACTACCTTTTTTTAAACCAAATAGTTGATTAGGAAATTCTTCTGTCATAATAACAAGTGCATATGCACCAATTAAATGGTTTTTAAGTTCTTTCAGGGCATCTAAAAATGAGTAACCTTGTTGTTGTAATTCTTGAATTAGGATGGGTATAATCTCTGTATCTGTTTCACTCTTAAATTTGTAACCATTTTTGATCAAAGTTGATTTAAGTTCAAAATAATTCTCGATAATTCCATTATGTACAACTGTTATTTTATTGTTGGGAGAGTTATGAGGATGGGCATTTGTATTCGAAGGTTCACCATGAGTTGCCCATCTAGTATGACCGATGGCCGTTTTTCCTTTTATATTTAGTTCATTAACAAGATCACTTAAAACAGAGACTTCTCCTTTTCGTTTAAGGGTGTGAATTTTGTTATCGTAAAAACTGATTCCTGAACTATCATATCCACGGTATTCCAATCTTTTTAAACCGTTTATAACTACATCAATTCCATTTTTATCACCTAAATACGCTACGATTCCACACATAATTTTTTGAGTTAAGTTGTTTCAGGATTTAGGTAAAATGCTTAGTTTTTCCTTTCCGTTATATAGTATACAACTACTTCTTAGATAAGGATGTTGTTTTTTGACGAGTTGATGGTTAGAAAAGAATAGATAGTATGTAATAATCTGTCAATTGTATATTCTTAATAAGAATTATTATTTGAGACTTTTTTTCCCGATATGGGAATGTTGGAGTAGGTTTCTTTTCCTCTGCTTTCTGTTTTTCAGCCGTTTATGTTTTTGGTTCTATGATTTCATATAAATCGAAAACAACTAATATGAAAAAATTATACGTTCTTTTTTTAATATGTATATGTTCTTTGTCTTCTCATGCAACTGGAGAAGCATCTACCTATTTTCAAATATTTGTTCCACCTAATAATGATGTTGCAAGACGTGATGTATGTATAATCGTGACTGCTCTTTATGATAGCACTTCGTTTACTTTAATAGATGATGATGCAGATGGAGATGACGATGATTCAAAAACAGGAATGCTTATGAAGGGACAATCGTATGTAGCATATATAAGAGATGGTGGAGTGAACGATGATGCTCCTCATCCTGGAGAATCAACTACAAAACATGATGGTGATTATTTTACATTATCGAGCAGCAAACTTGTGGTAGTATCACAAAGTACAAATTCAGATTGGCAGCATGATTGGGTTCCGGCAACGAACAAAACAAGTAAGGGACAGAAATTTATCCTGTATGTTCCACCAACATCATTCTCTAATAGGGATATAAACGCTTATGCATATGATGATTCTACCAATATTACTTTGAAATTAATTTCAACATCAAATCTTACTACTACAGGTTTTTCATCAATTGATATATCATCCTCTCAAACAATTTTCACTAAATCAATAAACATAGGTGAGGATTTAATTTATAATAATACTGAGGGGAGAGATGTACTTCAATCTGGAGCTACTTATATTATCCAATCAAATAAAGATATAACATTACAGTACGGTGCCTTGTGGCAGAACGCAAGAGATGGAGGTGGATATGTACCCTCTTCATCAGGAAACTCTTCAGGAGAGTTGTTTTATTTTACTGTGCATACTCAGTCTTCAAGAGAGCAGGAAATTAGGACTGTTTCATGGGATGATAATAATGATATTCAGTTAGATTATTTTAACGGCTCATCATGGGTGAGTGTGCAAAATTGGTCGGTAAATAAATTAGGTGTTGCTGATTGGGTTTCTTATTCTGGAAACATCAATAAAGTATTTCGTATTTCCTGTACAGCAGGAAAGAGCGTTTCTGTTTTCGAAGCAAATTGGCTTGAAACAGGATCTTTTGGTACTTCTGATATAGCCTCAATGGTTTCTTCTAAAACAGGTAATACTGCTGGTAATGAATTTTTGGTTTATATGGCTCCTCCGGGAAATGAAAGTAACGTTACAAATCCTGAAACAGGGTTGAAATATGGATATGCTACACATGCGTATTTGTTTTCAAAAGATACTGCTAATGTAACTGTTGTGGATGCCTATTCAAACGGATTAGACTTTTCAAGGCAGTATCAAATTTTACCTGGTAGATATGTAGATTGTTGGCTTAATTCATCCGAGTATTATGCTATTTATAATGGAGACGGTTCCCCAAATTCAGGAAATGAGCGCCCTTATTTAAAGATTACATCCGACAATGAGATATCGGTTTTTAATACAAATTTCAACGATAATTGGATGTCTTATTTTGGTACAAGTTTAAAGAAAGGGTTTACAGTTGAAGGACAAACTTCTGAAGAAATGGTAATTCCTGGAGATACTGTTTCTTTTGTTGGGGTGATCAATGTGGTTGGTACTGTTAATGTTGAAGATGCCGAGATATCGGTTATAGTTTCCGATGGTGGTAATGTTATAGAATCAACACTTTCTAACTCCAATTCAAGTAGTTTATCACAAGGAGATATAGTATACGATTCATTGAATAATCAAACGGTAGTTACCTTCCAATCAGTAAATGTGTTAACTGCTGGAACTGAATATCAAACTGAAACCAAGGTAATTGGTAAAGTCAACGAGACGTTAGGAGATTCACTTGAAACAGGGAGTATCATCAATGCCGAAACGTCTGTATTAGGTAGTTTAAGTGGTCAGGTTGAACAAGCTACTTCATCCAACGGTGTTAATTTGGAAGTAACCAATCATCAAAATTTAATTTTTTCAAAAGTATATTCTAGTCCAGTTCTTAATTTTAGTGGTAATAACTGGAGTTGTGTTTTTACTGATTTGAACGAAGATGGAGTTTCTGATGTGTTTATTCCTAATTATGATGACAATCAAAGTGGTAAATTATTTTACGGAGAAATAGTAGGAGACCAGTCTTTTGAACTTGTTTCAAACAGTAATTTATTTGATAGTCAAAGAGGTGTCGTTGTTTCCTCTGTGGGTGATATGGATAACAATGGGTTTCTCGATTTTGCTTTAGGAACCAACCCTAATGCCTTCCCTATGTGTTATGCTAACTCCGGATCAACTTATTCATCATTTACCAATGGAATAGATTATAATAAAGGATATTTTCATGGAGTTAGTTGGGTAGATTTTGATAAAGATGGATTGCTAGATCTTTATTTAGCAGATTATATGCCCACAAAGTTCAATCAATTATTAAGAAACAATGATGGACAATTTGAACATGTTTCCAAACTACCTGGTTTAGTAAACAACTATTGCATTGGTGGTGCTTGGGGAGATGTAAATGGAGATGGTTACCCAGATCTTTATCAGCCAGTAGACAAGAGCGGATTTAATCATCTGTTTTTAAGTGATGGAAAAGGAGGGTTTACAGAGGTTAAAAACACAGCACCTTGCTCTTATGAAAGAAATACAATTGGTTCAAACTGGGCGGATATAGATAATGATGGAGATTTAGATTTATTCGTTTCTAATGCTTCTAATTCTAAAAATGAAATGTATCTGAATAATGGAAGTGGAATTTTCACAGAAATTAATTGTGAGATAACAACATCCAATTTAAATTCTCATGGTAGTGTTTGGGGGGATTTTAACAATGATGGATATATAGATTTGTATTTAGTTAATGATCAATCTCAGCCTAAAGAACTTTATTTAAATGATGGCGATTTAACATTTACAAGAATATTGCAAGATCCTTCTGTAGCTGCAGATGGAAATACGATTGGTTGTGCATTTTCAGATATGGACAATGATGGAGATTTAGATTTATTAGTTGTGACGCACTCCGGGGAATACAATAGATTATTTAAAAATAATGGAAATGATAAAAACTGGATTAGTTTCAAGCTGACAGGTACAAGAAGTAATACGTCAGCAATAGGCGTAAAAGTGGAAATAAAGACTTCCAATGGTATTCAATACCGAGAAGTTTTTTCCACTTCTGGAGGACCTAGTTCGCAAAGTGATTTAAGAGTACATTTTGGATTAAATGATCAAACGGAAATAGATTCTGTAAGAATAACATGGCCAAGCGGATATTATCAAATATTAACTTCAATTACAGCAAATCAAATTCTTTCAGTAGTTGAGCCGGATGGAGGACTTTTTATCGGGAATGTATATTTTGATCAAAACCTAGATTGTGCTTGGAATACAGGAGAGAAATTTTTGAGTAATCAAAGCTTTAAGCTCATCGAAACCAATACTTATGTTAGTACCAATAAGAACGGAACACTAAAGGTTAATCTGCAACCCGGAACCTATCATTTAATCAGTAATTCATCAGGAAATTGGGAAATGCTATGTGAGGATACAATCACTTTTTCAATTGATGCTATAGGAGATACGGTGATCAGTTATATAGCTTTAAATAATGATGTAGCTGGAGCAAGTTTAAACACCACAATGTATGCTAGTGCCCAAAGAAGAGGATTTAAAAATGAATTTAGGATTACTGTAGGAAATGCAGGAGTTGATACAGCTTTTAACTCAAAAGTTATTTTCATTAAACCTTCAGATACATATATAGGAAGTTGTAATACAACTTTCAATTGCTTTACAGATAGCTGTATTTTTGATATAGGTAGTATCGGTTCAAGTGAACAAGTTTTAATTTCTTTCGAAGACAGCGTTGGTTTATCTCATGATATAAATGATACAATTACTTTTAGTGCAGTTGCACAAACAACATCCATTAATTTAGGTTCTACTGAAAAGATGGTATTAAACGAGTTGGTTGTTGGTTCGGTGGATCCAAACGACAAGCTTTGCTACGTTGATAATGGTGGCCCATTTGGTGCTTTTGAAGCTGAGGATTATTTAAATTATGTAATTAGATTTCAAAATATAGGTAACTATATGGCTTCTAAAGTAGAGATAATTGATACACTCTCGAAAAGTTTAGATTTGAATTCGCTTGAAATTCTAGATGCAAGTCATAGGTTTAGATTAACAAAAGAAATTGGAGTTCTTAAATGGAACTTCGAGGACATTAATTTACCGGATAGTGCTTCCAATTTATCAAAAAGTAATGGTTATGTAAGGTTTCGTATAAAGGTTGGAAATGAGATTACAAATGGAGAAGTAATTGAAAATAGAGCATGGATTAAATTTGATTTTAACAAGCCGATTTCCACAAATTATACTTCTAATATCTTAACTCAAGACAAGTTTAATTTCGTAAGTGGAATAAGTTTAAGTGTGTATCCAAATCCGTTTTCTGATGAAATTAATTTAACTCTAAAAACAGAAAAAGGAGAGGCGTTTTCATCTCCGATAGCTCAAGTGAAAATTTTTAATATGCTTGGTGAGGAAGTATATAGTTCGATTAACACAGCTTCTATAAAACTTAATGCAGGTATTGGACTTTATTTTATAAAGGTTAGATGTGAGAACGGTGCAATGTTTTCTGAGAAAATAGTGAAAGAATAACTGTAGATTATATTAGCTTTCACCAAGTTTTGTAGAAAACCATCATCAAATGGAAAACCGTAATTAATTTATTCCAATCATGACTGGGTATGCCCCCTTATTTCAATACAGAAACTGTCTGGTTTTAACAGAAAATATAGATTCAGATAAATAGGATGAAATTAGATCGATAACTAGATCAGGCAGAAAAAAGCGATAAATTTATTTTGAGTCAATTATCAAAAGTGTCATGTTCTATACTAGGGGTCGGCACTCATAGCAGTCCAAGTATATGATGTGTCTGGGGAATTAGTGGAATCTATTAAGCCAATCAAAAGCAATTCAAAAATCAATTTCACAATTGATCAACCTGGAATTTATATTGCACAAGTAACTTCAAAATCTGTAAATAAGAATTTAATAATTGTTGTTTCTAAGTAAAATAAAGTCCGCTCTTGATTAAATTCATTTCGTAACGAGGCGTCTAAATTCCTGCCCCACAGAAATGACAGTATAATTTTATAGTGTAAAAAAAAAGGGCGGTTATTTTCCAACTATCTATCGATCCTTTATTAAAAGTCGAAACAATTATTTTTAATGATGCGTAGCAATTAACTCATCAACACCATTCAAAATGAAAAACCTCTTACCATTAATTTTAACTTTTTGCGCTTTTCAAACTTATGCTCTAAATGTTAACATCCCGGATGCTGACTTTAAAAGTTATTTAGTGGGCCATACTCTTATTAATACGAATAATGACTCTGAAATACAAGTCAGTGAAGCAGAGTCTTATACAGGTTCAATAGGAATAATTTATGATGGAATTTCAGATTTAACAGGAATTGAAGCATTTACGGAATTAACCTCTTTAACGTGTAGTCACAACAATATTAACGCTTTAGATGTTAGCGCTAACACCAAATTAACTTCGTTGTCTTGCGATGACAATAACATAAGCACTTTGGATATTACTAACAACACAGAGCTAACTCATTTAGTGTGTGGAAAGAATAACCTTACTACGCTTGATCTTTCACAAAACACAAAACTTACGTACATAAGTATTGATGAGAATAGCATTGCAACTATAGACTTTAGTCAAAATCTAGAAATGACAAATTTAACTTGTGATGAGAATAGCTTGACAAGTTTAGACCTATCTAAGAATACAAAAATCACAAATTTAAATGCTGGAGACAATCCTGTAGGAACTTTAGATTTAACGAAAAATACAGCTCTAAAATTTGTTACTATTCCCGACATGGGACTTTCGTCTATTGATCTTTCACAGAATACTGCTATGATACACTTTCTTGCATATAGAAATGTGTTGACTAGTCTAGATGTTCAATACAATTTAGCATTATCAAAGATCACCATTTGGCAAAACAATTTAACTGAACTAGATGTTTCAATGCTACCTAATCTTAGTTCATTGTCTGTTGCTACCAATTCATTAACCTCATTAAATCTGAAAAACGGGAATAATACGAAAATGCAATACACGCATTCCTTTAATGCAAGCTCAAATCCAAATTTAACTTGTATTCAAGTTGATGATACTTCCTACAGTAATAACGCATGGCCAAACCTTGATTCGACTGCTTCATTTATGGAAGATTGTTCGATGATTACAGGCGTAGCTGATAATAATTATTATCAAGAAGTAAAGATCTTTCCTAATCCAAGTAATGGTGCTTTTTCCATCAATGCAAATGGAGGAATAAATCTAATTCAAGTATATGATATATCTGGGAAATTAGTGGAATCTATAAAGCCAAACAAAACCAACTCTTTAATCAATTTCACGATTGATCAACCTGGAATTTATATTACGCAAGTAACTTCAAAATCTGTAACTGAGACTTTAAGAATTGTTGTATCTAAGTAAAAACTAGAAATAATACAATCTGCCCCCTTATTATTCTCAAGAAACTTTGTTTGATGCACCTTAGGAATAGGCTTTATTCAACTTGAAATAATATTGACTAATCTTTTCATCGAATATACAGTGCCCTAAACCGCCATAGCTAGTTCCTCATCCATTACTTGTAACACGAGACTCATTTAAAAGTAAAAAATATAACAAGAAATCATAAAATAAAAACAATGAAAGGAATCGTTTTTACAGAATTTTTAGAGCTAGTTGAAAACAAGTTTGGATTCGAAGTTCTAGATAAAATTATTACTAATTCGGAATTGGAAAACAATGGAGCATACTCTGCTGTTGGAACTTACCCACATGCAGAAATGATTAAATTAGTTATTGAACTTTCAGAACAAACAGGACTTTCCGTTCCAGATTTACTTTATACATATGGGCTTCATTTCTTTGCTGTTTTAAATAATTCTTACCCACACTTTATTGATTCACAAAAAAATGTATTTACATTTCTAAAGTCAATTGATAGTTATATACATCCAGAAGTACTTAAACTTTATCCCGACGCAGAACTACCAAGCTTTAATACGCTTGAAGAATCTAAAGATCGCCTGGTAATAGAATATGAATCAACAAGAAACATGTCCGACTTTGCTCATGGTTTATTTGTTTCCACAATAGAGCACTTTAAAGAAAGTATTGATATACAAAAAGAAGAAACAAACGACAATGTTAAATCAGTGAAATTTATATTTTCAAGAAGAAATGACTAATGAGTTAAACGCTATAAAGAGAGCTTTACAAAGAGAAAGAGAGGCAAGGAAGATTTCTGAAAAAATCTTAGAAGAAAA